>JAHRHW010000192.1 GCA_019100305.1 Candidatus Thiodiazotropha taylori
GCCGCGTCGTTCAGACTGGAGAATGGAGCGGGCTGACTCGGTCTGCAGACCAAAGTAAGCCAGCTGCCCGTCAAGGTCGCGCTGATGTGCCTGTGCACCCCACATCACCCAACGACGAAGCCCGCCAAGCGTCAGCTTGGAGAGGAGTTCGTCCAGGTTCTCCATCATCGGGCGCAGCCCCCGTGGAGCCTTGCCTGTCATCTGGTGCAACAGCTTAAGAAAACCGCGCATGACATCGGCATCGCCGAGGCGTGAGGCTGCAAGTGGTAGGCTGGCCACAATCAGGGTGATGACACTGCCGGAGGTATGGGAAGCCAGTTTCATCATCGCTTCGACGATATCGGGGATGATATCCTCACCCACTTCTTTGGCAACACCCGGCATTTCCTGTACATAGGTCAGCACCAGGTCCTGGCCACGTCCCAGAGTACAGAAGGCGCGCATGCCTTCCAGGTAGTTTTGCAGGCCACGTGGCGACATGACCCGTTGGGCCTCATGGTAGGATGACTCAAGTGCTTCGAAGTGCTCGTGGTCGCCCTCGTCGAGGCAGGTGATATATTCCGAAAAATTGACGCTCATGGTTCTCTCCGGACGCAAATTCCGCCGAGGTACGCAGAGGCCGCGGAACAAACAGCTAATACAGACGGGTACCAATCAGTGTGTGCTGACTGAAAGGGGTTTACCGCCCGGGTGCTTAACCCCTGGGAAGGCACTCTTTCAAATCGATACACGACATGAGTCATTAATTGAGCCCTCTGCTTAGTCTGTGCTCCTGTGCGTTCTCTGCGTCCAACGCGCATCAGAAATAGGTGTACCGCAGCACTCAGGGTGTCGCGCATATCCGGATCATCGGTCAGCGGGGTGACCAGGGCCATTTGACACGCTGACATCGGATCGATGCCTTTGGAAACCAGCTGTGCCGCATATACCAGCAGTCGGGTAGACATACCTTCATCCAGGCCATGGCCTTTAAGGTTGCGGGAACGCTGAGCGATCTGTACCAGCTTGCCAGCAGTATCCGCGTCTACGCCACCTTCATGTTGTACGATCTCGGTCTCGATTTCGGTTTCCGGGTAATCGAAGTCCATGCCGCCAAAGCGTTGCTTGGTGGACTGTTTAAGATCCTTCATCAACGATTGATAGCCTGGATTGTAGGAGATAACAATCTGGAAATCAGGATGCGCTTTGACCAGTTCGCCTTTCTTTTCAAGTGGCAGTTCACGACGGTGGTCGGTCAGCGGGTGAATGACCACAGTGGTGTCCTGACGGGCTTCGACGACTTCATCGAGATAGCAGATGGCGCCGATCCGTGCAGCCACGGTCAATGGTCCATCCTGCCACTTGGTGCCATTGATATCGAGTAGGAAACGTCCAACCAGATCGGAGGCGGTCATGTCTTCGTTACAGGCGACGGTGATCAGCGGCTTATTCAGCTTGTACGCCATATATTCAACGAACCTTGATTTACCGCAACCTGTTGGGCCTTTGAGCATAACCGGCATGCGCGCATCGTAGGCTGCCTGGTACATCTCGACTTCATTACCTACAGAGCGGTAGTAAGGCTCTTCTTTAATCTGATACTGGTCTGAGTTGATATCGCTCATGATGTCCTACCTTTTGTAATCAGGTTGTTATTTGCCAGGATGCCAAAGGCAACGCAGGGGTAAAAGTTGAAAGCAGGTTTTCCGAAACCCTAACACACTGTTTTGGAAAACCAGCTGACCTTAAGCAGCTGTTTTAATGAAAAAGCCCCGCCGCCCAAGGTAGGGGGGCGGGGCCCTTCGACTAAGGTTCTGTGATCAGAACTTAGACAGTTTCACCACGGTAGATAACCATGGACGCACCGGCGCACTGGGCATAGTTGTCCAGTCCCAGCAGGCGTACGTGATTTTTCGGGTGAGCCTGGTGACAAGCTTCACACTCAGCCAGGATGGCATCAACGTCGGTTTCACCGAACATGGGAAGTTTCCACATGTACCAGTAGCTGCCGCTGGCATTCTCTGGCTCAGTGTGTTCGATTGATGGATTCCAGCCCTTGGATACGATGAACTCGATCTGGGTACGGATCTGATCCGCATCCATTGAAGGCAGGTAGGAGAAAGTTTCAAACTTGCGGCTTTCAGCATTGCCCAGGCTTGATTTGTAGTCTTGCATATCACTCATTGGTATATACCTCTAACTGTTCGAATTTGATTGAGTCGTCCATCCGGTGGTCGGATACCGACCACCAGTGGACTGGTCATTACTTGTGAGAAACGTCCAGCTTGTCGACGGTGTCGAATTCGAACTTGATCTCTTTCCAGGTTTCCATGGCGGCTTTCAGCTCAGGGCTGGAAGCAGCAGCATTGGTGAGGATGTCCTTACCTTCTTTCTCCAGCTCACGGCCTTGGTTACGAGCTTCAACACAGGCTTCAACCGCAACACGGTTAGCAGCGGCGCCAGCAGCGTTGCCCCATGGGTGGCCCAGGGTACCACCACCGAACTGCAGTACAGAGTCGTCACCAAAGATGTTAACCAGTGCAGGCATGTGCCATACATGGATACCACCGGAAGCAACAGGCAGTACGCCAGGCATGGAGCCCCAGTCCTGATCGAAGAAGATACCGCGTGAGCGGTCTTCTTTGACGAAGGAGTCGCGCATGATGTCGATCCAGCCCAGGGTAGCGTCACGGTCGCCTTCCAGTTTACCAACAACGGTACCGGAATGGAGATGGTCACCACCGGACAGACGCAGGATCTTGGTCAGTACGCGGAAGTGGATACCGTGGTGCGGGTTACGGTCGAGTACCGCATGCATGGCACGGTGAATGTGCAGCAGCATGCCGTTGTCCTGACACCATTGCGCCAGCTGGGTGTTAGCAGACCAACCACCGGTCAGGTAGTCGTGCATGATGATCGGAGCGCCGATCTCTTTGGCGTACTCGGCACGCTTCATCATCTCGTCAGCAGTAGGAGCGGTTACGTTCAGGTAGTGACCCTTACGCTCACCGGTTTCGGCTTCGGCTTTATGGATCGCTTCCATAACGAAATCGAAACGGTGCTTCCAGCGCATGAAAGGCTGGGAGTTGACGTTCTCGTCGTCCTTGGTGAAGTCGAGACCGCCACGCAGACCTTCGTAACAAGCACGGCCGTAGTTTTTCGCAGACAGGCCCAGCTTAGGCTTGATGGTACAACCCAGCAGTGGGCGACCATATTTGTTCAGCATGTCACGCTCGACCTGGATACCCTGAGGTGGTCCATTACAGGTCAGGACGTAAGCCAGCGGAAAGCGAATGTCTTCCAGACGCAGTGCACGCAGGGCTTTGAAACCGAAAACGTTACCGACCAGAGAGGTCATGACGTTAACGACAGAACCCTCTTCAAACAGATCGATCGGATAAGCAACGAAGGCGTAGAAGCAGGTATCATCGCCAGGAACGTCTTCGATGGCATAAGCGCGACCTTTGTAGTAGTCCAGGTCGGTCAGCAGGTCGGTCCATACAGTGGTCCAGGTACCGGTAGAGGACTCAGCGGCCACAGCAGCAGCAACCTCTTCACGTGGTACACCCGGCTGAGGGGTAACTTTAAAACACGCCAGGATATCAGTTTCCTTCGGTGTGTAGTCGGGCATCCAGTATGTTTCGCGGTACTCTTTTACACCCGCATCATATTTCTTGGCCATTATAGCGATTCCTCCAAATTTAGGATTGCGTTGCCTTGAAATACAGCCGGTCGTCAGTTAACCAGCTGTAAGTAAATGTTTCATGTATATGCTCAATCAAAGTTTCAGCATATGCTCAATCAAGGTGCAGCTAGTATAGGTATCTCAGAGCTTAAGGGAAGTCAGATATTTTAATCGAAATCATAAATAAAAACTTATACTATAATGGCGTCATAATCATTTTTTCTGATACTTGGATTGCCGGGTACCACTGGAATGCACGTAACTCTCCGTCAATTAAAGGTTTTTGAGACAGTCGCCCAACATCTCAACTACACTCAGGCCGCCAAGGTGCTGCATCTGAGCCAGCCAGCTGTGTCGATGCAGGTCAAACAGTTGGAAGAGTCGGTGGGTATGCCCCTGTTCGAACATACCGGTAAAAAGATCCAGCTGACCGAGGTCGGGCGGGAGGTGCATCAATATGCTCGCACGATCTTTCAGACCTTTGAAGAGATGGAGGATGTGGTGTCGGCCCTGAAAGGGCTTGATACCGGGCATCTGGATATCGCGGTGGCCAGTACGGTCAACTATTTCGCCCCCAGGCTGCTGGCGGCTTTCAGCCGCAGTTTTCCCAGTATCGACTTGCGCCTGGATGTGACCAATCGTGAGCGGTTGATGAGCCTGCTGCAGAACAATGAGACCGATCTGGTGCTGATGGGGCGGCCACCGGATGATATCGATCTGGAATTCAAACCTTTCATGGATAACCCATTGGTGGTGATCGCACCACCGGGTCACCCGTTGCAGAATCAGCGCAATATTCCGGCCAAATGCTTAAGTGAAGAGGTGTTCATCATGCGTGAGGCGGGGTCGGGTACGCGACTGGCCATGGAGCGCTATTTTGATGAGCAGCAGATTGAAATCAGACCCGGTATGCAGATGACCCGTAACGAAGCGATCAAGCAGGCGGTGCGTGCGGGTATGGGGCTGGGCGTGGTCTCCACCCACACCATCGAGCTCGAGCTGGAGACAGGGCGCTTGGTGGTGCTCGATATCGAGGGTTTTCCCCTGCAGCGCCACTGGTACCTGGTTTACCGTAAAAACAAGCGCTTATCTCCGGCAGCCCGGGCTTTTTTCGATTTTGTGATGGCTGAAGCCCAACGCATCAAAGATGAACCGGTTTGAATGCAGGAGAAGCAGCGAAAGGGTATAATCACCGTTTAAGGTCCAATGCTTCACGGCGTCGCGGCGACAGGCCGGTTTTCTCCCTTGCCGCGGTGAATCAGTAGTGGACTGTTTAGCATTCTGCCGATTCTAGATTCGATCATAGGTTTCTGCAGTAGAGAGGCTGTCAGGCAGAGGGCAGCCTCATTTTCAGACTGTATCACCAAGGAGCCATCCTAATCATGTCAGATCAGGGCACGACGGGTAGCAACCCCAAGAGCATGGGTGACTATCCAATCCTGAAGCAGGTAAACACCCCGGGTGATTTGCGTAAGCTTGACCCGATCAAGCTGCGTCCACTGGCGGTGGAAATGCGCCGATTCCTCATCGACAGTGTTTCCCAGACCGGAGGTCATCTGGCCGCTGGATTGGGGGTCGTGGAGCTGACCATCGCACTGCACTATGTGTTCAATACCCCCTATGACCGGCTGATCTGGGATGTGGGGCATCAGGCCTATCCGCACAAGATCCTCACCGGGCGGCGCGATCGGATGGGAAGCCTGCGGAAAAAAGGCGGGCTATCCGGTTTTCCCAAGCGCAGCGAGAGTGAATATGACGCCTTCGGCACCGGTCACTCCAGCACCTCCATCGGTGCTGCACTGGGTATGGCGGTGGCCGCCAAACAGAAGGGGGAGAATCGCAAGGTTGTCGCCATCATCGGCGACGGCGCGATGGGAGCCGGGATGGCCTTCGAGGCCCTCAACCAGGCCGGCGCGCTGGATCAGGATCTGCTGGTGATCCTCAACGACAACGATATGTCGATCTCCGAGCCTGTGGGCGGGTTCAGTAATCACCTGGCGAAACTGCTCTCCGGCAAGGTCTATACCAGCATGCGTGAGGGCGGCAAATCGGCGCTTAGCCATCTGCCCCACCAGTTCAGCGATCTGGTGGGCAAGTGGGAGGAGCACATGAAGGGCATGGTGATGCCCGGCACCCTGTTTGAGGAGATGGGCTTCAACTACATAGGCCCCATCGAAGGACATGACTTCGACACCCTGATCACCACGCTGCACAACATGCGGCATATGCGCGGACCCCGCCTGCTGCATGTGGTAACCCAGAAGGGTAAGGGCTATATCCCGGCAGAGCAGGACCCCTGTGTCTACCACGGGGTGACTCCATTCGATCCGGCCACCGGTAAAATGGAGAAAGGCACCAGCAGCAAGACCTATACACAGGTGTTCGGTGACTGGTTATGCCATGTTGCCGAGCGGGATGACAAGCTGGTCGCCATCACGCCGGCGATGAGCGAAGGCTCTGGCATGGTGACCTACGCCAAACGTTTTCCACAGCGCTATTTTGATGTGGGGATTGCCGAACAGCATGCCGTTACCTTCGCTGCCGGCCTTGCCTGCGAGGGGCTGAAACCGGTGGTGGCAATCTACTCCACTTTCCTGCAACGGGCCTATGATCAGTTGATCCATGATGTGGCCCTGCAAAATCTGGATGTCACCCTGGCGGTGGACCGGGCCGGGCAGGTTGGTGCTGACGGAGCGACACATGCGGGTTGTTTCGACCTGAGTTATGTCCGCAGTCTGCCGAATATGGTGATCATGGCGCCAGGCGATGAGCAGGAGTGTGATCGTCTGCTGCAAACCGGATATGAGTACGAGGGGCCTGCGATGATCCGCTACCCCAGAGGAGCCGGTCCGGGGGTTGAGGTCGAGGCCGGATCAGCGGCACTGGAGATTGGCAAGGGTGAGATCAGGCGCAACGGTAAGCAGGTGGCGTTGCTGGTGTTTGGCAGTCTGCTTGCCACCGCCCAGCAGGTCGCCGATCACCTCGATGCCACGCTGGTGAATATGCGATTTATCAAACCACTCGATGAAGCCCTGATTCGGCAGATGGCCGCCAGTCATGAGATCCTGGTTACCCTCGAGGAGAATGTGGTGCAAGGTGGCGCTGGCTCCGCGGTCAACGAGTTCCTGGCGGCAGAGGCTATTCAAATCAATCTGATCAATCTGGGGCTGCCCGATCGCTACCTGGATCATGCCAGTCATCAGGAGCAGTTGGCGGAAGCCGGTTTGGACCATGCGGGTATCCTGTCGGCCATTGAAAGGGTCAGTCGTTCAACCAAGCTGCGCCTGGTCTGAGTTACGATGTTGCAGATCACCCCAATCAAAGCCTTCGATGACAACTACATCTGGGCGATCAGAAATCCCGGCGCTGCAACGGCCGTTGCCGTTGATCCTGGCGATGAAACGCCGCTGCTCGACTGGCTGCAGGAAAATTCGCTGACGTTGAGTGCGGTACTCATCACCCATCATCACTATGATCATGTGGGTGGGGTTCCGGAGCTGCGACAGGCGTTTCCCGATCTGAAGGTTTTCGGTCCAGCCAGGGAGTCGATCAAGGGGGTTACTGAACCTCTGCATGAGGGCGATCGACCGCTGATACCGGGTCTGGATGCAGACTTTCAAGTACTTGAAGTGCCCGGTCATACCGCCGGACATATTGCCTATCTGGGCGAACAAGCGCTGTTTTGCGGTGATACTCTGTTCGCAGCAGGTTGTGGGCGGGTATTCGATGGATCGATGGCGCAACTGGCAAACTCCCTGCAAAGGATTGCAGATTTACCGGCAGAGACCAAAATCTATTGCGCCCACGAATACACCCTCGACAATCTGGGCTTTGCCCGTTGGGTGGAGCCTCAAAGCGAGGCGGTCTCGCAGCGTATAGAGACCGAACAGGCTAAACGGCAATCCGGCGAACCGACTCTGCCCTCGACGCTGCAGGTCGAGTTGGCGACCAATCCCTTTCTGCGCACTCAGGTTCCGTCCGTAGTGGCGGCAGCGGAAAAAGTTGCTGGAAAAGCCTTGACCGGTCACTCAGAAATTTTTAAGGTTGTCCGTCAATGGAAGGATAGGGAATATGATTGAGGGGAGGGAATCTCTTAGTCGGCTGTTCAATTAACCTTTCAGCAACACAGGTCATCCGCATCTACCCAGTATGACCAGGGCTCGAGTCTTACAGTGAATGTGACATGAGCTTATAAAGGAAAAAAGTAACTCCAAGTCAGGGAAGACCAAATGGCAATTGCTCCACGAACAATCACCTCTGATCACAAACGTCTGCCTCTGGTGACGTTTGCGCTGATCCTGATCAACCTTTTCATCTATTCGATTTGGTATCAACCAAGCGTTATCGTTTGCATCGATTGTGGTTTGTATACCGGTAAGTGGATCGGTCTGACACTGGTCAGCCATATGTTTGTCCACGCAGGATTACTCAATCTCATCAGCAATCTGTTGTTTTTAGCGCTACTCGGTTATATGACCGAAAGGTTGCTTGGGCATCATCTGTTTCTTGCCCTCTATCTGGCATCTGGTTTGGTGGTCACTATTCTGGCTCTGATGTTTGTGCCAG
>JAHRHW010000193.1 GCA_019100305.1 Candidatus Thiodiazotropha taylori
CTTCACTGGCATAGTAGCGCTGATAAAACTCCACCATCAGATCCCTGGCCGATTTCGGATAGTGAGCGCTGATGCTCACCGGACCGTACATGTATTTGATCTCGGGGTGGTGCTTCAGATAGGCCCCGACCCCCTGCCACAGATAGTCCAGAGCCCGGCTGCCCCAGTAGCGGGGCTGGACGAAGCTGCGACCCAGTTCGATCGACTGTCGGGCGTAGCGATCGAACTGCTCGTCAAACCTGAACAGTGAGTTGGTGTAGAGGCCTTCACTGCCCTGATTGACCAGGATCGAACCCACCTCACCGATACGATAGGAGCCGACCACTTCCAGCTCAGCCTCATCCCACAACACCAGATGGCGATAGTGCAGATCGTAGTTATCCGTATCCCGTCGCTTGCCGGTGCCCTCACCCACCTTACGGAAGCTCAATTCACGCAGCCGCCCGATCTCCCGCATCAATACGCTGCCCGGCTCCCAATCCATCAGCAGGATCTGTTTGCCATCCCGGGTCTGGCCGAGGATCTCCCCCTTGCTCAGCTCCTTCTTCAGCGCCTGGCGGGATTCCGGATGGGCGATACTCTTCTCGGTGGTGAATACCCCAGGTTTGCGCTGAGAGATTCGATAGAGATGCTTGCGCACCATCTTCACCCGGGCCTTCAGTCTGATCCCCTCCACATTCAGATGGGTAAAAGGGATCAGTTCACCCACCCGGAAGGCGATGGTGTTGGAGCGCTGCATGAACATCTCCTGCACCAGCAGCAGGGCGGCGATCGGCTTATAAAGCATGGAGACGCCATAGAACAGGGGCGAGTTGCGGGCATCGATGTAGATCGGCAGCAGCGGCGAGCTGGTGCGCCGGGCAAACTGCATGAAGCCGCTCTTCCAACGGACATCGCGGACACCGTTGGGGCGCAGCCGGGAGACCTCACCGGCGGGGAAGATGATCACCAGCTCCTCCCGTTGCAGAGCGGCATGGATCTGTTTGACGCCGCGGCGACTCGAACCGCCACCCAGGTTGTCCACCGGCAGCAGCAGCTCTTTCAACGGCTCGATGGAGGAGAGCAGGTCGTTGGCCACCACCCGGATATCCCGGCGCACCCGGCTGATCATCAGAATCAGGCTGAGCGCGTCCAGCGCGCCGAGAGGATGGTTGGCCACCACGATGACCCGACCGCTGGATGGAATGTTCTCCAGATCCTTGTTCGACACCAGATAGTCCATATCGAAGTATTCGAGAACCTTTTCGATCAGCTCGAGACCCCGCAGTGCATGGTGCTCTTCCAGGAACCGGTTAATCTCCCGCTCGCGAAACAGCATGCGCAGGGCTTTCAACATGGGTTTGGTCAGCAGGGAGGGCTGCTTTTCAAAGAATCCCGGAAAACGATTGGTCAAGACCTGTTCAACATTCAGCACATGCGGGCTCCTGCAAATAAAATAGCGAGAGCTTAATGGAGCTGCATGACATTAGGTTTTCACCCAGATTAGGATTAGATTGCGTCAGCATTACCGTCTTGTGAAACCGGTTTTGTATTGAAACCAACCGCTGACTTACCTATTTCCAGAGCGATATGTGATAATCCCGTTTTTTCCGGGCAAACGCCCTGCGCAACCTGAAAACCAGACTCAACATGAACAATAAACCGCGAAAGATTCTCGTCACCAGCGCCCTGCCCTATGCCAACGGGCCGATCCATATCGGTCACCTGGTGGAATACATACAGACCGACATCTGGGTGCGTTTTCAGAAGATGCGGGGCCACGAGTGCTACTACGTCTGTGCCGATGATGCCCATGGCACCCCGATCATGCTCCGAGCCCGCCAGGAGGGGATCGAACCCGAGACCCTGATCGAGCGGGTGGCCGAAGAGCATACTGCCGATTTCGCCGAGTTCCGCATCGGCTTCGACAACTACCACTCCACCCACTCGCCGGAGAATCAGGCCTGCGCCAACACCATCTATGAGCGCAACCGGGACGGAGGCCATATCGCCAAGCGCACCATCACCCAGGCTTACGACCCGGTGGAGCATATGTTCCTGCCCGACCGTTTCATCAAGGGCACCTGCCCCAAGTGCGGATCAGAGGACCAGTATGGTGACAACTGCGAAGTCTGCGGCGCCAGCTACTCCCCGGCGGAGTTGAAGAATCCGGTCTCTGCGGTATCCGGTGCTGTACCGGAACAGCGGGAGTCGGACCACTACTTCTTCAAGCTGGCCGATTTCGAGACCATGCTGAAAAAGTGGACCGGTGGCGGCCACGTACAGAGTGAAGTCTCCAACAAACTGGATGAATGGTTCGAGGCGGGCCTGCAGGAGTGGGATATCTCAAGAGACGCCCCCTACTTCGGCTTCGAGATCCCCGACCACCCGGGTAAATATTTCTATGTCTGGCTCGACGCACCGATCGGTTACATGGCCAGTTTCCGCAACCTCTGTGACAAGACCGAAGGCCTCGACTTCGACAGCTACTGGACGGAAGGCAGCGACACCGAGCTCTACCACTTCATCGGCAAGGACATCATCTACTTCCATACCCTATTCTGGCCGGCGATGCTCCACGGCGCGGGCTTCCGCACACCCAATGCGGTCTACGCGCACGGCTTTCTCACCGTGGATGGGGCGAAGATGTCCAAATCCCGCGGCACCTTCATCAAGGCGCGCACCTACCTGGACCATCTCAATCCGGAGTACCTGCGCTACTACTTCGCCGCCAAGCTCGGCTCTGGGGTCGACGACATCGACCTCAACCTGGAAGACTTCGCCCAGCGGGTCAACAGCGACCTGGTCGGCAAGGTGGTGAACATCGCCAGCCGCTGCGCCGGCTTCATCAGCAAACGCTTCGAAGGCAAACTGGCTGAGCAAGTGAGCGAACAGGCCCTGTTCGATGAGTTCGTCGCCGCCGGCGAGACCATCGCCCAACACTACGAGAAGCGGGAGTTCAGCCGCGCCGTGCGTGAGATCATGGCCCTGGCGGATCGGGCCAATCAGTACATCGATGAACAGAAGCCCTGGGTGGTTGCCAAAGAGGAAGGCAAAGAAGCGGAGCTGCAGGCGATCTGCAGCGACGGCCTCAATCTGTTCCGCCTGCTGATCGGTTACCTGCGCCCGATTCTCCCCGGCACCGCTGAGATGGCCGAGTCCTTCCTGCAGATCGACCGTCTCAGCTGGGAGCAGCTGGCCACCCCGTTGACCGGCCACACAATCAGCAAGTTCAAGCCGCTGATGACCCGGGTCGACCCGAAACACATCGAGGCGATGCTGGAACACTCCAAAGAGGATCTGGCGGCTCAACAGCAGACGGCAACAGCAAAGCCGGCTGCCGACTCACCCCTGGCAAAGGACCCGATCGCCGACACCATCGAGTTCGACGATTTCGCCAAGCTCGATCTGCGCATCGCCAGAATCGTCAAGGCGGAGCACGTGGACGGCGCCGACAAGCTGCTGCAACTCACCCTCGATCTGGGTGGCGAGAGCCGCAACGTCTTCGCCGGTATCAAATCCGCCTATGCACCGGAGGATCTGCAAGGCAAGCTTACCGTGATGGTCGCCAACCTGGCGCCGCGTAAGATGCGTTTCGGACTCTCCGAGGGGATGGTGCTGGCCGCCGGGCCTGGGGGTAAGGATCTGTTCATCCTCAATCCGGATGAGGGGGCTGAGCCGGGGATGCGGGTCAAGTAACACCCTCACCCACAACATCCAATCATGGCGCTCTGTTCAGAGCAGACTATGGGCATAAAAAAAGCGGCCTAAACAGGCCGCTTTTCAATGGATCCAGGGATCCACCCGGCACACGCCGGGTTGATGAAATGGGTTAGTTCAGTGACATCCCAAACAGAAGCAATGACTCAACCCATCACGCTTTAGAGGCCGATTTTTTGCCGCGCCGGGATATGGTCACGATGCCGGCCAGGCCGGTACCGAACAGCCAGACAGCGGCCGGAACCGGTACCGGAGCAACGGAACTCGCGATCAGGTCGACACTGGTAGCGGTGTAGCTCAGTGAGAACTGCAGATCAACGAAGTTCTCATTCAACAGAGCTTCACTGAAGAAGCCGGAAATGTTGCTGGCCGAGAAGAGGGTCCAACTGTCACCATCCTCAGCCAGGAAGTCACTGAAGATATCCAACTCCAGAGTACCGCCCAAGTTGGCCAGACCGCCCACCTGAACAAAATTATCCAGGCCGAAAGAGCCGCCACCCAGCTCCAGGGTGAAACTGCCGAGATCGTTCAGGGTGAGATTATCCGTGATCTGAAGCGTTGTGCCTTCCGACAAGGTGATCGAGCTGTTGGCGGTGCGAATGCCAAAAGGGGGTTGGTCAAAATCGGTTTCACCATGGTTCGTCACACTACCCTGAATGAGACGGGTACCCGCACCGGAAAACACCGCCTGATCATAGTTATCCAGATCACCAATCAGTTGGCCGCCGCTATGGATAAAAGTGCGGTTGTTACGGACGTCGCTGGTCTGCAGGGTTCCGCCATTCAGCTGATAAGTGCCAGCCGCATGGCCGTTGGCGGAGATCAGCGTCGATCCACCGACCGTGACGCTACCACCATTCTGTATAAAGACGCCATTACTGGCAGGGATGGTGCCAACCTCAAGCCGCTCGGTAACCGACAGAACCCCATCATTCATCTCATACAGACCATCCCCCGCTTTACGGGAGATGTGCAGCAGCCGGACATTATGGGTACCACCATTCTGTGTGAAAACGCCACTGCCCCAGCGGCCCACATCCTCGACCCCATTGGCCGTCAGGGTGCCGCCATTCAGGGTATAGTGACCTGAGCTGGTTGCGGAATGGCTTGGGATGCCGGCTCCACCGATCTGGAAGTCGCCGTTGACCACATGGTTGCCACCCGACTGTACGAATTCACCGCTACCGAAGCCCCCCACCTGCAGGATCTGCCATTGCAGACTGGCCGTGCCGCTGAGTTCATAGTAACCGGTTGACCCGGCGCTGACGCCGAGGGAACCGATACCAAACTCACTGCTGCCTGCATTATGAATAACCGAAGAGACCCCGGCACCCCGCTGTCCGATGAAGACATCCGAACTGTTCAAAGCGAAATTGTCGTTGCGGATCAGCGTTGCTGTGCCGGTGGCTTCCGCATCGATAATGATTTCAGCCAGCGTCTCAGTTGGCGTGGTCGAGTTATTGTAGTTGATGACAATATCGGTGGCGGCGGGTGCCTGTATCAGCGCCGTTTCCGTTGCACCGGGAATGGAGGGAGTGGACCAGCAGGCGCTGTTGTTCCAATCATCCGTGTTAGTGCACAACCAGCTGGCTGAAAAGGCACTTGTACAAAAACCGACTCCTAAAGCTGCGATGATAGATCTATGAAGCGTTCTGAATCCTGTGTGACTGTTATTCATTATGGCATCCCTGGTTTTACTAAATCCGGCTCAATAACGGCAAGTATTATGCCACATCCGCATCTCATTGTTTTTTACACAATTAATCGATGACAAGATTTTTTGCACTTGAGATCTGTAAAGAATATCGACATTAAGAACCAGGTTGCAAGGAACTCGACCACGCAATTACGTTGCTTTGAATCAGCGTTCCTCGTTTCGTAAAAAAGCTGACATGGGAAGTGAACAAGTATTTACACACTGTTCAGATGTATTTTTAAGCCAATGGGTGCTTAAACATGTGTAACAAATTTGATGGGAGTATGGATAAACCGGACTGTGTCAGTAGGTGAAAACAGACTGATCAGACGCTATCGGAGTGATAGCCGCAGAAGAGTGGAGAGAGGGTGAAGCGATCAGCTGAGCTCTGCTATTCTCTTTCCGGTAGCAGATAAATGAACTGGGCTCATCCCATGAGCCCAGTTTAAAAGAAATGCATTAAAGCGGGACGACTTTATCAGCCTGAGGACCTTTCTGACCGGCTACTTCGGTAAATTCCACTTTCTGTCCGTCAGTCAGTGAGCGGTGACCTTCCCCTTCGATGGAACGGAAGTGAACGAAGAGATCCTTGCCGTTTGGACGCTCGATGAAACCATAACCTTTAGCGCTGTCGAACCACTTAACGGTGCCTGTTTGTCTTTCTGACATGGTATGAATACCTCAAAAAATAAAAAAAAGATTACCCCTTAGGAGGTAGATTCACCACAAATCTTGAAGAACACTGTGAAATTAGATTTCGGTGTACCGATTGAGGAAACATCGAAAAGCAGGATTCGAGATATTTTTAAGACTATGCGGAACTGCAAAATTACCCTTTTATCGGCCAAAAAGCAATCACTTACAATGAAAAAACAGTAGAATCGTGATTGCATTGACAGCCTGGAAAACAGCTTATCGTTGACTGTTAAGTGCCTAAATTCATTCCATTATCACGATCAAATTGCGAATCGCACTCATCACCGAAATCACCACCACAACCCTGGCGGCATGACCCCAGTATTTCTGCCCTACATTGTAGGCACAGGCCCAGACTGACCAACTTACCCAGATTACATAGGGCAAAAGGAGTAAAACTGCTGCTGTGATCTGCACAGTTTCACTTGGTATAACTACCAATAGAGTACCAACCAATAACCCAAGGCCAAGCTGTCCAGATAGGTAGTAGCCCCAAAATACCAGAGTGCGTTTTTCGTTACCGGACCAGGCGCTTTTTATAAACAGCAACATCTGGGACAAATCTAATTAAGTGAGTTGACGGTTAGGTAGGTGTGTGGACATTGTAGATTAATCAAGAATCACAGCCCACAAGTGAACTTGAAGGTATTTATGAAATTACATTGTGATGAAGAGTAAAATAGTAATGAGTGCAACCGCGGCCAAAAGCATCTTTTTGCCTAGTTGCCTACTGTCATTTCTCCCTTTTCTATTGGCTCTTTTCAATTCAACTAACTCCTGCTCAGAGAGACCTGCGCAGTGTGGGCACTCTGCATAATCAATCGGGTAACGTAAACCACAGCGTTTGCACTTAACACTGGGCTTTTTGTTCCGCATGTTGTAAAGGAGCATTCCGATGCTCATTGGAGACCTACTTAAACTACCGATGTATCAACTTATGTGTCTCAAACTCAATAGTGAGCATCATAATTTTCCTACCAGGCTTATAAATCAAAGTCTAACTCGATACTGCTAAAGTGGAATTCTTCAATTTATGCCTGGTTAGCGCTCTCTATATCTATAAAATGCATAAAACAACATTGCTGATACAAACAAAACATACCCCGCTGCTATTGTGAATGCTTCAAAGGTTGTCCTATACCCCTTTCTATCAACAAATTCCTTGAACTTTGGCATGCTTTGATACGTAAGATCGAATAACGAACTGTCGGTTATATATTTCATAGTAAAGAAAAACCAGGAAAAACCCCATGCAATCAATAACAGTCCCAATTCCATGAAAAATTGGACCCTATTTGAATCATGTAATGCCTCTAAAATAGATTCAATAAAGAATGCACCTAAAAATACAAATGTCGTAGCCACTATTCCAAAATAACCCACAAAAGAGTATCTCCAAGAAGACATAGCCGCCAAAACCACAGTTGCAGCCAGAGATATAAGTAAGATATTTGTCATTCTGTCACTAACACCCCAACTTACCTGGATTTCCCAGTGTGTAGCAGAACAAATTTTCCGAGTGAAGTTGATTGTTATGTGTACATAGTAGTTAATTTATACACACTGGTAACTGCACATAGTAAGGGAAAACATGCGAACCAACATTGATATCGACGACAAGCTAATGGATGACGTCTTGAAGGCAACTGGCCTAAGAACCAAGAAGGATGCCGTAGAGCTTGGTCTTAAGACGCTGATTAGGTTAAAAAACAAGAAAATATACGAAATTTTCGTGGCAAGTTGAAATGGGTTGGTGACCTAGATGACATGAGATCTAACTCATGATCGTAGTGGACTCCAGCGTATGGATAGACTATTTCTCTGGGATTGAAAATGCTCAAACTGACAAGCTCGATGAAATCCTCGGCATTAAACCGGTTGCTATAGGTGATTTGATATTGACTGAGGTACTGCAGGGATTTAGGCATAATAAAGACTATACTGCAGTCCGTAAGCTATTTGAGGACGTCACGGTTTTGGAGATGCTTGGCAAAGCTATGGCGATTCGAAGCGCAGAAAATTTTAGAGCACTTCGAAAAAAAGGGCTTACGATTCGAAAGACAGCCGATGTCATCATCTGGATTAGTCACGATTAGATCTGACACCTGACTTGAAAAAGTGAGGGTTACCGGT
>JAHRHW010000194.1 GCA_019100305.1 Candidatus Thiodiazotropha taylori
CAAAGTGTGGAGGTGAAGCCAGGGTGATCGCCAGCATCGAGGATCAGCAGATCATCGACAAGATACTGGCTCACCTCATGAAGAAAGGCGCATTACCACCACCACCCGAGTTGCTGCCGGCAACGCGGGCCTCACCAGATTCAGGCTGGTTTACATCGCGCTGGGTTTTCACACTTCTCTCCACGGCACAGCAACAGAAGGAAAGGTTGCCTGGTGGCCTGTTGCCTGAACCAGGCCGGAAGGCCAGGACGGCAGTGGAAGAGGGTGGATTTAGCCAGAAATCCAGGGGGTTGAATAGATAGAGACCGGAATGACGAATATTTCAGGCATATCCAGGCTCAAGTTTTCTGCCTTGATAGACATGGGTGATAGCGGTTATTCCCCTTATACTTATCGCTACGCGGCACATCCCAACTGCTGCTATTCCCATCGACTAACAGGTATGACTGCTCCGTTCCAAATGCGGCCCTACAATCAATGCAGTGCAATAGACTGTAAACGACCCATTTGAGACTTTCAAAACCCTTAGTTTAATCTGCGGTATTCGGCGGGACTCATTCCAGTTCGGCTCTTGAAAAGCTTGCTGAAATGCTGCGGATAATCAAACCCCAATCCATATGCAATCTGGCTGACCTGTTCGTTCGTACTCAATAGCAAATTCTTGGCCTTGTCGATGACGGTATCCTGAATATGCTGTTGTGCCGTTCTGCCGGTTTCCTTTTTCAGCAGGTCACTGAGATATGACGGCGACATGTTTAACCGCTCACCGCAATATTTCACACTGGGTACACCCAGATCTAGCGGCTGTTCAGAATTGAAATAGTCCCTCAATAAATTCTCAAAACGAGTTACAAAATCCTGATTCAGATTAGTACGGACATAAAACTGGCGATCGTAAAAACGAGTGCAATAGTCCAGCAGCAGCTCAATATTGGACACGATCAGTTTTTGCGTATGACGATCGATACTCTGCTGGTATTCGGTTTCGATTTTCCTGACCAGCCCGGTAATACTGACCCGCTCGTCTTCAGACAAATGCAAGGCCTCATGAATCTCATAAGAGAAGAACGAGTAATGATCGATGTTGTTACCGAGAGATGATTTTCTTATCAGGTCGGGATGAAACAGCAAGGTCCATCCTTCTTCGCTGGCAAGGTCTTCTTTAGATGCCTTGAAAGACAGTGCTTGTCCCGGCTTGGTGAAAACCATGGTGCCTTCCTGGAAGTCATAAGTATTGCGACCGTAGGTGATCTCTCCGCAAATACCGGCTTTCAAACTGACCTGGTAAAAACCCAGCACATAGGTGGCATTACCGTAATCGTAGTTCTTGATGCGATTATCTATCGGAATCACCGTGACAAGGGGATGCTTTGGCTTATCCAGCCCGAGCGCAGCATGGATATCGGAAATGGTTTCGATATGAATAATATTGCTCATTGTGCCTGCAACTCCATGACGCGGGCTTTTAAAGCCTCATTAACTTTTTCATAACTGGATTGTACCCAGCTCGAATCCCAGAACAGCATTGCGAGACCATTATCCACCTCATGTTGAATCACCCGGGTACCGCCATCGACTGCCACCAGTCGGTACTCATGGTCAGCGGTCAGTATCATCGGTATACCGGCGTATTGTTTGATCAGGTTTTGCGGTTCTACACTGATGACGGTGGTGGGAAATTCGCTCTGTTTGCCATTAGGCTGGGTCATTTGATAAACGATTTTGCTGCCTTCAGCAAATTTCCCCTCCTTTGGCACCAACAATGGGTTCCACTGTTGGTAGCCCTCATGATCCAATAATACTTCCCAAACCTTGTCCGGGCTGGCGGGAATCACAATCTCCGCATGGAAGGTCTTGCGACCAGCCAGGTAGAGAACCGTGAGTACAATCACCAGAGCGATCAACACATAAAGCCATTTTGATGTCAGAAAGGTCATCGTATTAATCTCCGTCAGTCCCCGCGAGCGGCATCATGTACTTTCCGAACCATTGCAGAATCGGTTCAGGATGGTCTCCGAGCCAATCATACGCCGCAAACCGGTTGTTTACTGCATTTCCCATGTTAGGCAGATCAATCCACAGCATTTCCTTTTCCACATTAAGGTCATTGAATACACCGTTTACAAATGTTTCATCCAGGTACCCATCATTTCTATTCTGAATCACCAGCGTGGGGACTGTGACTTCCTTTACCAGGGGACGCCAACTGGTCTTATTGAAATCCATATGGGTACGCTTTTCAATCGCCTTGGTAGTGCTATTGACTATAAACTTCGGCAGTCCCATGGCATGAACGAAACATTCATAGTCCATCGGCTGTACCGAAATCATGGTTTTAATGTTGGGATAGTTTTTCAATCCCCCATCTTCAGAGAAGGCCGCAATACTCGCTCCCTGTCCCATGCAAATGCTCAGTAATCCAATATCGGCATTTTTATAGTCATGATGAGTGGAGATAAACTCAACCGCGGCGATGACATCCAATGCTTCGGTGGGCCCCCAGGTAATCCAGGGCAAGATGCCCTCCTGGCTGTTTCCATGGTTCCTGAAGTCGTACATGAGCACGCTGTAGCCAGCTTCGTTCAGGTATTTTGCCTGACGCAGAAAGCGAATATCTTTGTCTGAGCCTTTAAGGAACCCTTTACCTTCAGGCGTATAACCGGAGCGACTGCATTGTGTCCCGAAGTGTGACTGGATAATGACCTTGTCATTGTCCCCTTTGATCAACCACCCGGACAGCCTAACGCCATCCCTGGCCTCAAAAACAACATCTTCATAGTCCAGATCATAGTTTTCCGGACTGTCGAAGACCGGTGACTGAAATGGCTTGATAAAGGTATCTGCTATCATACTTCCAATCATTGTGATTTCTCCTGGTTCCTAACGCTGAGCTTCGGCGGCGGCAGAGTCTTCCGCTGGCTTGGCTGCCTGCTTGACCATGCCAAGAATAATGCGGTCGAAAACCCGATCGCTGAACAACCACCTGAAGAACAGTAATGGCTTGGCCAGTTTCCCTACCCGATACCGGGTTTTGGGATTCCTGGAATTGATCGCCTTGGCAATCGTTTCGGCGATCAATTCAGGTTTGGTCGCAGGCGTACCGTCATAAGCATCTGCTCCAGTCTTGACGATGGCATGTGCCATGGTTTCATATGGTCCACCACGGGATCGATCCAACATGGGTTGATTCATGACATCGCTAAACTCGGTCTGAATCGCCCCGGGCTCGACGACGGAAACCTTGATACCAAATTGGCTAGTTTCAACACGCAGACAATCGCTCCAACCCTCAAGAGCATGCTTGGTTGCGTGATACCAGGCACCTAAAGGTACATACACCTTGCCACCTACCGACGTAATATTGATGATATGACCTGACTTGCGCTTACGCATATGTGGCAAGACTTTTTGCGTCAAGAATGCCGCCCCGAATAAATTCACCTCAAACTGCCTACGGGCGTCATCCGTGGTGACATCTTCGACAGCACCATACACTGAATAACCCGCATTATTGACCAGAACATCGATACGTCCCTGCTCTGCAATCAATTGATCGACAGCCGACGTTACTTGCGCTTCATCTGTGACATCCATCTCGATGGCATGGCCGCCGAGTTTTTCCAGGTCGCGCATCCTGTCGACTCTCCTAGCCGCACCATAAACGATATGGCCTTCATTGATCAGTTTTACCGCGGTGGCTTTGCCCATGCCCGCGGAAGCGCCGGTGATAAGAATGACTTTTGGTTCAGAGTGCTTGCTCATCGTTTTTTCCTGTTTGATTGGATTCGATGAGGTCAGAATACGCCTAGAACGTAAATCCCACGTATATCTACTCTGGAATTACTAATACATTTTCATGAATTCACAGAGAAACTGAAAATGTCTGCTTTAGAGGGAGATCTGCATAGATTGTACCGAACAAACGGCTGTCCGCTTATGGCGTGAAATGGAAGTTAGGAGAGTCAGCCCTTAATGGCCGCTTCGGTCGCGTAGCAGGCATTTAAGCTAAAAACTTATTATGTCTCCTTTTACCCGGACGAAATCTATGACTGCCAGATGATATCAAAACTAGACTTACAATCTGTCAGATCGGGTCGTGATTACTACACATTAACACTCGTTGTTCAGGGTAGCCAGATTGAGAAACTACCACCTCCCAAGCGTTGGTTGTTTGCCAGTTTGATATATCCCTCGCGTTCTCCATTGCTGTGCATGTGAGCCACCAAGGAGGCAAAGTAGTGGCCTAGCTGGGTCTCTCCCTGCTGCGGTTTTTTATGCTTCTGTGCGGTTTGGGCATCGATCATGTTTTGAGGAAATCCATCGCCGTCATCATCGATACTCAACACCAGATAGCCATCCACGGATGCCGCATGAATGAGGATTTGTGAGGAGCTGTATCTCAACCCATTGCCAATCAGGCTGTTGATGACACCCCGCATCAGCCACTCATCAAAATAGCCCACCAAACCCTCTTCACTCTCATAGTTGACAATGATACCCAGATGGTTGGCGGTGGCTTGGTTATCCACCGAAATCTCATACAGAAACTGCTCAACATCGATCTCTTCGATGTTGGTGGTGAGCTGTCCTTTATCGATCTTGTAGAGTGACAGCAGGGCAATCAAATTATCATTCAGACGTCTGGCTTCATGCTGCAGGGTACCCAGCTTTGGGTTTTCATGAACTTGTAACTCTTCACCGAGGTCGTCGATCGTATTGATCACCAGGCCAAGGGAGTTTTTCATGTCATGGATGAGTGATGCCAGAATATCAGGAAAGTTCATGTTTTTTCTCTGCTCTGTTCAGATTAGTCTGATGTCTTGCTCAGCATGGTTTTAAGCCGGCCATAGAGTTTTTGCAGGGTAGTGTTGTTCGGGTCAGCTTTTGCCACCCGTGCAAGATAGCCTTTGATCTCATCGATCATGGCAGGGCTGGGGCCCTCTCTCTCCATGCTCATCAATAACACAAGCGCAATATTCAGGTTTACCGTTCTATTGGCTGGCATGCGTGTTGACGTCTCTTTCAACAGTTTTGCAGCTTCCTCGAGCTGACCGTCCTTTGCCAATTCAACACCTTTACGATTCAGTGCGACCACTTCCTCGCGAATCGAATCGATGGTGCCTAGTGTCTGTTCGTCCATATCCAGTGATGAGATCGTCAACTTGATCTCATCCATCAGCTCCTCATCGGTATGATTGTTGAGGATTGCACCCTTCATCAGCTCAACACACTCTTCCTCCATGCCGAAGTTCTTGTAGGTTTTTGCCAGCTCGATGGCGCATTCCGAATCCTCACTCTGGTCAAACGATTTTTGCAGCTCCGCAGCCCTTTCCAGTGATACCCTTGCCAGATCAGAGTTTCCCATCGCCTCATGGATCAGACTTTCGGCGCTGGCCTGATAGAAGTCGGCTTTCGGATCTTCGCTGAAATCCTTGTCAATCTGTTTCAATACCTGAAGTGCTGATCCGCCATCATGATTATCTGCCGTGACTCGGGCCAGATTGGCATAGTTGGCAGGGTGTTTGTAGACAGAGTGTCTGCCGTGTTGAACTGCTTTCTTGAACGCGGTTTCAGCAATATCCTGATGGTGGTTTACCAATGCGATCTCACCCAGTAACTGCTGTCTTGGTACCGCTTTGGGTGAGATGGATACCGCTTCTTTGAGGATATCCTCAGCCTCGCTTAGCTGATTGGCTCGCTTATGACTTCTGGCCAACCAGTCATAGGCTGGCGTGTAGTTGGGGTTTTGGTTCTTGATGCGTTGAAACTCATCAATTGCCTGCTGGTACTCCTGTGCCAGATAGTTGCATTTGCCCAGTCCCAGTCTAGCCCAGGGAAGCTCCCTGATCGCCAGTACCTCCTGGTAGAGTGATTTGGCTTCGGTCAGCTTGTTACTGTTGATCAGGATGTTGCCTTTTATTTTTCTCAGTTCATTGCAGTTGGGCGGTTTGGCAGCGATTTTCTCATCCAGAATCGCAACCGCCTTGGTGTAGTTTCGCTTCTCCACAGCTTCCTCGATTGCCAGCAGATTGTGCTTCTTGGCAATCAGCTTTTCCAAGCGTGTCTTGAGAAAATCCTTATTGAAGGGTTTGGTCAGGTAGGAGTCGGGTTCATACTCCACCGCACCCATCACCATGTCCCGGGTGTTTTCCGCAGTGACCATCACAAAAACACTACCCAGACCCATCAGGTGACGATACTTGGCCTCTTCCAGGACCTGCTGTCCATCTCTTCCAGCGCCCAGATTATAGTCGCAAAGCACCACGTCAAAGCGCTCCTGTTCCATCAGTTCAATGGCTTCGCTGCCGTTTCTGGCAAGCCTGATCTCTCTGACACCGCAGGCTATCAGCATATTTTTGATCATGCTGCGCATATCCCCGAAATCATCGACGACCAGGTAGAGTCTGTTTTCGAGTAGTCCCGGTTTGAAGAACAAAAAATGCTCCTTGAGCTTGCGTGTCTGCAATGACTGTCTGCCAGCTTGGCTGATCAGGCAACAGGGTATGCAGGCAGGAAGTTGTCCGCTATCTTCAAACAGAGCGGCGAGATCAGGGGAAACTGAAGGCGAAAGGGGGCCTGACCCGGGAGAAATACCAGAGTCAGAGGGCGTTTTTGGGCGGCTTACTGATGCGTTGTCGGTTCAGGCCTGAGCGCGCCTTGCCGGTGCGATAATCATCTCCATGGTCTCTTCACTTCGGATGATCATCTCGGGGACCAGGGCTGAAACATCCTGATGGCTGAATCCGGTGGTATCCCAGGCCGACGGATCGATTGCCCAGAGCATCTCATCCACAGAGAGTCCAACCATGTGTCCGTTTGCCACGGCCTTGGCGATGTGTACCAGAGCGACCTCCAGTCTGTACTCTTGCGCATCTGCCGGCGCGTTGTGGAAACCGGCAACCTCGATGAAGCTCTCCGGCAGGTGCCAGGATTTCATCAGCTCAGCACCAACTTCGAGATGGTTGAAGCCAAGAATCTCCTGTTCCGTGTCGGCCAGAATCCAGGTGTCTCCACCGGTTATATGCAGGACATCCCTTGATTCATCCGGCAGTGAAAGATAGATCACCAAACGACCGAGATCGTGCAGAACCCCCATCACCAGCAAGCGCTCACTGTGCAGAACATTGCTCTGCTCAGCCAGGGTCTTTGCCATCACCCCGGTGGTGACCGAGTGACGCCAGAAGTCGGCCATATTGACCATCTCTTCAGGAATCCCGGTGAAAGTCCGTTGTGCCGCCGTCGCCATCACCAGATTGCGAAGTTCATTGGCGCCGATCAACGTGACCGCCCTGGATAGGGTCTCGACCTTTGCCCGTTGACCGAACAGAGGGCTGTTGACCAGCCTGAGCAGGCGGGCGGAGATGTCAGCATCCTGAGTGATGATGTCGGCCACCTCAACCACGGAGTAGTCCGAGGTTCCGAGGAGCTGATTAACCTTGATGCATACATCGGGGAGGGAGACAAGGCGGTCGAGATTCTGCACAAGACTTTTAGGATTCATGATCTTTCCTAACGGATCTGATTGTTATTGCTTAAAGTGT
The DNA here is from genome assembly GCA_019100305.1 of Candidatus Thiodiazotropha taylori. Taxonomy (GTDB): domain Bacteria; phylum Pseudomonadota; class Gammaproteobacteria; order Chromatiales; family Chromatiaceae; genus Thiodiazotropha. The sequence continues at coordinate 7,542 of JAHRHW010000194.1, forward strand.
GAATGTAATTCATTACAAAAAATAGTGTTATTTTAAGTGGAGAAATGAGAACTGGTTTGGAATGTTTGGGAATATAAGTCATATTCCTTTGCAAACAAAGGCTTGGAACGATCTTTCAGCTCGCATCCAGCGGACCCTCAGAGTCAGGTTTCAGTTCGTCTCCCCATTCAGTGAAGCCTGTATACAGCGTAGCTCACCATAGTCATAGCTTCCTTCCAGTGCTTCATAGACCGGTTTCAGCCGGCCATCCAGGCCAACTGTTTCAAACGCGTAGCGAACGCTTTTGAGATGTTCTGAGGAGAGAGGCAATACCTCAGACAATGGCAGTCCCCGGTGTTCGATGGCCGAGGCGAGGTGGTTATAGACTGTCGCCAGGGTCAATTGTCGCTGTTGCGCAATGCGCTCAATGCTGCAACCCTCCTTCAGTAGATCGACGGTTAAGGATACCGTGTCCCCCTGATCGTCAGGTGGATTTGTATGGCTGTTGATGCAATCAAGGAATTGGTCTCCGTAGGATTCCAGTTTTCGTTTGCCGACACCGGAGACCTGGGCCAGTTGGTCCAAGCTTTGAGGGCGCCTCTCCATCATCTCCATCAGTGTGGCGTCGTGAAAAATCATATAGGCCGGTA
>JAHRHW010000195.1 GCA_019100305.1 Candidatus Thiodiazotropha taylori
GGTTCAACACGTGGGACCAAAATCTCCGGGATCTCCGTGTTGGAATCGTTCATTGGATCTAGGTCCGCTCCTTGAGCCGGCTTAGGGGGCGGCGTTCGCTACAAACCCGATCATAGAGCCGTTCGTAGTCCTCCCACTCGGTACCCAGCAGGCGGTCCAGCACACGGGTACCCAGACCGTAATTGCCGGTGTAGCGGGAGTGGTGCAAGGAATGGTAGATGGTGGTGGCCATCAGCTTGCCCACATGGCGGTTGTAGTTGGCGGGGCGGAACTCAAAATTGGCGTGACTGAAGGAGTTGATGACCAGATAGCCGATGAACCAGGCGGCCAGGCCAAAGAAATTGACGCTGACAAACTGGTCGGCGATGGCTAGGGGCAGGAGAATGCCCAGGTCGAAGATCAGTTTCTCCAGGAAGGAAAATGAAACCGCCGTCAGGGGCGAGTTGATCTGGCTGCGGTGGTGCTCCCGGTGAATCCACAGCAGCGAAGGCAGATGAAAAGCGCGGTGTGAGAAGTAGTGCCAGATCTCTGCCCAGATGAATGTACACACCAGGGTAATCAGGAATGAGCCCCAACTGTCGTTGTCGAAAAAACCGAATCCCAGCATGGCCCCCAGCAGCACGGCATGCAAAGGGGTGAGTACGGAATTCTTGAACTCCCGTTGCAACTGGCCTTTCTTGAGTGGCACATCATAGATCCGCGTGCGGCACAACGGTGAATCGCGTTTCTCAGCCAGGTGCCAGAATAGGGCCATGACGTGACCAAGCAGGGCGACGATAACCAATACTGCTATCTCAGTGGTTGTTAACATTGAGATTTCCGATGCTTAGAGTCGTTTCGCCAAGGTTTTGGAATACTGTTCCAAGTTCATGACCATGGGTAGGGAAGGGCCGTTCTCGTAATGATAGAACATCTCACCAGCGGGTACGAAACCGATGCGTTTGTACAGTGCAAGCAGACCGGGAATGCAGTCGATATAGCACTCCCTGATGTCTCTGCCGGTGTTCATGACATAGGCTGTCACCGCCCGGATCAACTCCATGTAGATCACACTGCCGCGTCGTGACTTCTCGACCGCGAGCTTGGTACAGATCAGGGTGTGCTTCGGGTGGTGTGGCGATTCGGCCATGCCGTAAAGGGCTTCAAGGGTACCCAGGTCGCCGTCGGCGGCAAAGTTGGCCCTCAAGGTACCGACCACCTGGTCTTCAAGCATGGCGATGAAGGTGTAGCCGAACGAGTCCAGATTGTCGCGGATCAGCTTTCGCTCGTGGTCCGCGTAGGGGGAGGAGCGGCCCAGTTCCTCGCAATAGATCTGGTAGCGAATGCCCATGGCCTGCTCCAGCATGTCGTCATTGCGGCACAGGATCACCTCGGGCCTGGCTTTTCCTTCGGCCTCCGCCTCCACTTCAACGGCCAGGTCGGCGTCCCGATCGAGCCGGAATTGTGCCGTTTGGGCGAGAGTACGTAACAGGTGCAGGGCAAGCGGCGGATTCTTCCGCTCGATGTCCCACAAAGTGGCGTCATTGAGAAACAGTGCCTGGGTAGGTTGCCGGACGGTAGCCGTACCGGTGGCCCGACAGCCCCTGATGAAACCAATCTCACCCACCGGCGAGCCAGCACCCAGGATGATTGGCTCTGATCTTCCCTCGGGCAATACTTCTACCTGGCCGCTGACGATCAGGTACATGTTCGAGTAATGGATACCCTTGCGACGCAATTCGTCGCCCACAGAGAAGTCGACCAATTTGAAGTTGGCCAGGTCCAACCACGCCATGGGTGTTTCCATGTCAAACTGGCTTTCTCCGGTGTTTTTCTGCGGGCCCAAGTGTTGTCCTCCGCGTTACCTCCGGTCAACCCGTGTTAGCAAGTGTAGACCAGTTGCAATCGGTAAATTCCTTGTCGATCATTGGGAAACACCCCACCCATGTGTTTCACTACAAGGACAAACCGCTCGGACATATGCTCACGAGTGCCTGGAAACGGGCCAGGGTACGTGTTGGATTACCCTAGGTTCGTGTCCATGATTTGAAGCATACTTTTGGTCATCGGTTAAAGAGTGGTAGGGGGGCACGCAAAACTCAAGCAAACGAAAAAAGGGTTAGCGCCTACTACAACGCTAACCCTTTTGAAATCTGGTGGGCCATGAAGGATTCGAACCTTCGACCAATGGATTAAGAGTGCAAATTATATTGCTTTTCTAACTTTTTGTATTATCCAGTATTATTTTTTTATCTCGTTGTTTTTAGTTGTTTTTAATCCGCACATTGCCGAACACTCTACTTAGTAATATACTCATTCTCAGTTACCCCTGCGTTACCCCTGCGAGCCAGCAGGGCAGATAGATACATACTCAAAAGGGCCTTACGTGAGAATCAGATTCAACAAAACAAACATTAAAAATCTCGCCCCCAAACCAAAGCGATATGAGGTTGCAGACCTAGAAATGCCTGCACTTCGACTTAGAGTTACCCCGGGCAACATCAAAACATTCGTCCTTCTATATCGCAACGCACAAAATCGCCAGAAGCGGTACACAATTGGGAAATTTGGGGATGTAACACCAGAAAGCGCCCGAGATACTGCTGAAACACTTATGGCTAAGGTTGTATTAGGTGGTGACCCAGCTGCAGAAAAACAAGAAGAGAAACGAAAGGGTGAAAAGCTTAAATATTCGACTCTAAAGGGATTTCTTGAAAAGAAATTTCGACCTTGGGCTGAGACTAACAGAAAAACCGGTAGTCACATGACCCAGCGAATAGAATCTGCCTTCTCTGAGCTCCTAGATAAGCCTTTGGATGAGATCTCACCCTGGCTGATCGAGAAATGGCGTAAAGGCCGGTTTGAGCAGGGGCGGACTGTCGGTACCGTTAACCGCGATATCGCTACACTAAAATCCTGTCTATCTCGTGCTGTTGATTGGCATGTGATCGACGAACACCCCCTCCGACGATTGAAACTCTCCAGAGAGGATAGACAAGGTGTAGTGAGGTATTTATCTCCAGACGAAGAAAAGCGTCTTTTGTTAGCATTGAATAATCGAGATAAAGAGATCAAATCCAAGCGCACTAGTGGGAACAATTGGCGTAGATCTCGCAGGCATCCCCCTCTTCCTGAGATCACCTCAACCTACTCAGACCATCTTACGCCAATGGTTATTTTGTCACTCAATACCGGAATGCGGAGAGGTGAAGTATTCCACATGCAGTGGCGTGACATTAATTTTGCCAACAAAACACTCGTAGTACATGGCGAAACTGCAAAAAGCGGTAAGACACGCCACATTAACCTCAACGGTACAGCACTTAATGCTCTGAATAACTGGCGTAAACAGTCTCCCCCGTCGAATAAGCTCGTTTTTCCCGGAAAAGAAGGCAAACCACTCGACAATATCAGAAAGAGCTGGGAAGGCCTTCTGATGAGGGCGAATATACACAAATTTCGGTGGCATGACATGCGACACCATTTCGCTAGTAAGCTTGTCATGGCTGGAGTAGACCTAAATACAGTACGTGAACTTCTCGGGCACTCTGACCTAAAAATGACGCTTCGTTATGCCCATTTAGCTCCAGAGCATAAAGCAGCAGCTGTTGAAAAACTTGAGGCACATAGAGAATGAGCAGAGTTAAGAACAAGGATGCGTGGGACAAACTCGAAGCTGAAAAAGACAAGCGAAGGACATTAAAGGGCCTTTCTCAGACAGCCAGAGAAGGGGATTCCAATTCAACACGGCTGATGATCGATTACTCAGCGAGAATCATATCTCTTTCTGAAGATATTCCAGAAGACGTTAAATTATATATTTATGACTCATTTAGAATGATTTTGAATGGCGAAGAACCCAACAAAGTATTCAATATTAATAAAAAGAAAAATAAGTTTCATATGGAGCTAAGAGATTCAACGCTTGCAAGATGTGTAGATTATCACATCAGACAGGGACTATCAGAAGATGATGCTATCGAATATGTATTAAACAACACTCCACCTTTTGGAGAAATTGAGCGTAAGCTTGGCTTTGATGGGATAAGAACGGCCTATCGTAAATACTATATCCATGTCAAGAGAGAAAAATAAATAATTAATCTCTAGACGATAGAACCCCCCACACCTAGTCTTCTGTTCGAGAATGTTCGTAACAGGAAAGCCAATGCAACTACAACACACTACTATTGATCTCTATCACCAGATCAACACTGAAGAAGCCGCCAAGTTCTTAGGTATCACGACTAGAAAGCTCGAACAAATGCGACAACATGGGACAGGGCCCGTATTTGTAAAGGTGTCACCAAAGTGCGTGCGATATCGAATAAAAGAGCTCGTCGCCTTCCAGGAAGAAAATCTAAAACACTCAACTATCCAATCATAGGATTGGTAAATATCATAAGGAGAACACCATGACTGATTCAATCCATGACGCAGCAATTGCACTAAACAATATCTATGACAGACTCCATCGAATACATGCATCATCTGTATTAATCGATTTAATCAGGTCTAAAGAGGTTGAAAGAATTGATGCCAATTCATCTATTTTCACAGATTTTGCTTCTGAAAATCTCTCAGAATCTATACGTGGAATATTCGATGAATGCGAGACCATTCAAGAGCATCTTGAGTCATTAAGCGGAATAAAACTTGATGAACTAAAAAGGTAATATTAAAAAGCCAATAAGATGCAGCTTGATGTCATCAGATCTTAAATATTACCCTCTTTTATTTGAAGTGTTCTACACCGAAATTCGTTACATGTCCATAGAGGAAGTTGGTTTTTTTATACAACTAATTCTTTATCAGTTTACAGAGAAAAAGCCGATCAAGGACGCCAAGCATGCAGCTAGAATAGCGAACATTGACCCAAGAGTTAGCAGCCGACTTTTCAAGAAGATATCTGATAAGTTCGTGAAAAATCAACATGGATATAGCCACAAACTTACTACTAAGATTTTAAGAAATGATGGCAGAATCAAAGGCCTATATAAAGTAGCTGATGAGGGTGGGTTTCTACCACAGGAATTGGAATTGGAAGAACCCCCTATACCCCCCCTTACAGGTGATGCTCAAAATCGGAGCTTAAATGATGCAACACATCTGCAAAACGCTAAGCGCAAAAGAAAGCAAAACGATCCCTTCGCAGAATCAATATTCGGATCATCAGATCCAGGGATTTGTTCCTGATGGACGCATTAGAAAACTGTGGGCACTGTTGGCTGTTAGATACGGTCCAGCTTGGACTTCTCGTTGGAAGGACTCTCGGATGCTCAAGCTTGGCCAGGCAGAATGGCAGGCAGAACTAGAACTATTTACCAACGAAGAGATTAAAAAAGCGCTCAATACTTTTAAAGGTGAGTTCCCCCCTTCTCTCCCTTCATTGGTCGATGCTTGTAAAGCACAGGTTCATAAGCCTACATATCAACAATTACTTAAACCACCTAGTAACAAAACAATTGCCACATCAGCTATTGCGCAAATGCGGCGAACTCTTAAGGGAAATACAAAATGATCAGGGTCCTTATTTCGAGGATAGACTGAGGGTATGAAGCACCCCGCTTTGTCTCTAGCCATGAGATTTTTGCTAGGGGGTGAAGTTTACATTTCTAATCAAATACTAACGAGGAATATTTCATGAACAAAAACTCAGAAAAGAAACCAACAATATTTCCATTTTTCACTCCTGAAGTTGAAAATGAACTCATAGAAAAGATTGAAACACTCCCAAAATCTGGGATTGTCTCTGCATGGGATCCCTCAACCCAAACTGCATGCTACGTCTGGGTTGAAGTCGGTGAAACCAAAAAGCCAATAATGAAGCGCTGGACTATCGAGGGGCCCGTTACTCGCGATCATGCTAATAATGCAGGCCGACACATTGCATCAATTGTTGAAAAGTCGACTGCTGAGCAAGCAGTATCGATTAACTGAATCCATGCAAGATCCTCTCGAACTGTTGTCACGCCTTCGGGTAGCCACTCAGACCCGGGTGCTACCTGATGACGTGGCAGGATGGCTCGAGAGGGGTATAGATCACCTCAACTCAGGTGGCTCACTTGATCGGGGACTGGGACTGAAGGCGTCAGGTGTGCGAGCCTTCAAAAACCACCAAGCTGTCAGAATGCGAAACTTCTGGCTGACTCAGGCAGCAGCAAATGTTGCTGAAAATAACATTTCACCTTGGCGCAGAGCTGGGCGTTTATCAGAAGCAATCAAGCGACACATAGCCTTCCCACGTTCTGACAGCATGCTGGATCAGGCTATTAGCGAAGCTATCAATCACCATCCCGGTGGTATCGAACAATTTCCAACCTCTCAACGGCAACTTCACAGATTACTGACATAACTCCTCTATTCGTGTCAGTGGTTCTAGGTATAGGCTCAGATTATGAGCAAACCATTCGAAATCCGAGCTGCTGGTCAAAGAGGAACCACAGAAATCCTCATCTACGGCGACATTGGCGACAGCTGGTCTGATGAATCAGTCCAAGCCGCTGATTTTGTCCGTGATCTTCAACAGATCCAGGCTGAGATCCTGACAGTCCGCATCAATAGCTACGGTGGTTCAGTCAGTGACGGTATCGCAATATACAATGCACTCCGCCGGCATCCCGCAACAGTTAACATTGAAATTGATGGGGTAGCCGTATCGATCGCAAGCCTCATCACCATGGCTGGTGACTCGATCAGTATGGCTGAAAACGCCCTTCTGATGATCCACGCACCATGGGGTGCTGCGGCCGGCAATTCAAAAGACATGCGCGAAATGGCGGCAATGCTCGACAAGTTTGCCGATGCGATGACCTCAGCCTATTCCAGTCGACTCGGTAGCGATACCACAAAGCAGTGGCTTTCAGATGGAGAAGACCATTGGCTGACAGCATCCCAGGCACTTGAACTCGGTCTCGTCGATGAGATCGGCGCCGCATTGGATATCGCCGCTTCACTTCCCCCCAAACAACGATTCACTATTCCGGAGGCAATCATGCCAAAAACTGACTCAACTAAATCTGACCCAAATCTTGTAAAACAGGCTGAGGGGGCTGTATTGGCGCGCATTCAGGCTCGAAATAACGAGCTGCTACCGATATTCGCCATGCATGCCGGCAAGCCTGGCATGTCTGAACTCAAGGACAAGGTACTCGGAGATCCCAGTATTACTACCGATCAAGCTAGGGCAATGATGCTTGATGAACTAGGTAAGGGGGTTGAACCACTCAACCAGGTGGTTTCACAAGGTTCAGCCGTCTGGGGAGAAAATGGGCACCACGCTGATTTCAAGGATGCTGCTGTTGATGCCATGCTGTTGAGAGCTGGAATCTCAGTTAATGATCCACATCCAGCAGCCAGCGATCTTCGTGGACGTTCTGTGCTTACCATTGCAGAAACTATGATTGGTCATCGAGGGTCGACCTTCTTACATGGCGCCAGTCCCAGTGAAATTGTGAAGGCGGCGATGACTACCTCTGACTTTCCGGATTTACTCAGCGGTGTGGCCGGTAAAAGTCTGATGATCGGCTATGAAAATGAACCGGCTTCACATCGCAGATGGACACGATCGGTCGAAGTGGATGACTTTAAACCAGTGACCCGCGTCGCAATTTCTGAAGCACCTGAGTTGTTGGAGATTTCGGAACATGGTGCATACCGAGAAGGAAGTCTTTCAGATCGAGCAGAAAGCTATAAGCTGAAAACTTACGGACGAATCATGAAATTGACCCGGCAGGCAATCATTAACGATGACCTGGGCGGGTTTACAAGAATCCCAATGGCTTTCGGCGCCTCGGCAGCTCGCCTAGAAGCGGATAAAGTGTATGAACTGCTGGCTAACAACCCGAATATGAGTGACGGACATGCACTCTTCAGTGCAGAGCATGGAAATCTCGCTGTAAATGGAGCATCACTAAGCTTAGTAACTCTAAGTCAAGCACGTGTTTCTATGCGCACACAGAAAGGCCCCAATGGCGGCTATCTGAATATCATCCCGAGGTATTTGATTATACCGGCAAGTATGGAGAGTGAAGCACTGGCATTTCTCTCAAATGAACATTTCGAGCGAATCGTTGACGGTGATACCGTCCGCTCAAAACTGACCTGGGTGCGTGATCTTGAACTGGTTGTTGATCCACGACTAGAAGCAGAGC
>JAHRHW010000196.1 GCA_019100305.1 Candidatus Thiodiazotropha taylori
CACCGCAGCCAGCTGAGTGGGATGATCGAGTGGTCGGTTATCGTAAGCCTCTCCCTGCAGTACCCGATCGAAAGCACGATAGGTCTCCTGAAGCCGGTTGTCATCAATCTGCCGGGCCGTCCTTTCATGTACAAAAGTCACCATAGCGGTCCCGAATACCGTGAAGATACCCAGCACCAGCCCAGCTGCAACCAGTCTGTACCAATGCTGATATTCAAGCTTCATGACAGTTGACCATTAAACCCATAACGCCTCTACGCAGCCCGCTTGTGATGTGACTCAACCTTTTGCATCGCTTACGCCTCAGGGCCATGAAAAATTAGAGCCTCAAGCATCACTCTCTGATGATCTGTTAAGGTAACTCCATTAAATGCACAATTATTTAAATGAATAATTGTACAATATGTATAGGTTAAAGATTAGCTGCCCAGGGAGAAATATCCAACTGAGAATGCCATGTAAAAATCAAGGAACATCGGATTTGTAAAAACAGCTCCACGCCGCCCCGGATTCCCAGTCGGTCTTGTGAGAATTTCCAGACATTTTTCTGACTTGTGACGGAGGCAAAAAAAAGGGTGCCTGGCGGCACCCCGAAAGAAACCGGTAGAGACTACCGGCGGAGGATCATTTGGATAAAAACTATTTGATGCGCTCGTCGAGCCATTTACCGATTGAAGGTGGAACCTCTTTCTGCGCTTTTCCGCTGACGTAGATACCAATATGTCCACCAGGGAACGACAGCTCGGTGTAGTCCTTACTGCTGGTCAGGCCGCGCAGCGCTCTGGAAGCATCCGGCGGCACCAGGTGATCTTGTTCCGCATAGATGTTCAGTACCGGACAGGTGATGTTCTTCAGATCGACCTGGCGATCGCCGATCTTCACGCCGCCTTCGAGGAAACCATTCTGCTGGTAGAAATCCTTAGTGAACTGACGGAACGTCTCGCCGGCCTGATCCGGGCTGTCGAAGATCCACTTTTCCATTCGCAGGAAATTCTTCAGTTTGTCCTCATCTTCCAGGACATCGACCATGCTCAGGTATTTCTGCCCCGTGAGACTGAAAGGTTTCAGCGAGAGAAATGTCCAGTTAAGCAGCTCGCCCGGCACATTACCCAGGGTATCGATGAGCAGATCGACATCCATGTGCTGCACCCAGGCAGAGAGCATGTTGTCCGGGGTTTTGAAATCAACCGGTGTCACCATGGTGACCAGGTTCTTCACTTTATCCGGGTGCATCGATGCATAGCAGAGGCTGAAGGCACCACCCTGGCAGATACCCAGGATGTTGATTTTATCCAGCTTATGACGTTTACGAATGACATCGACACAGCGATCCAGATAGCCATTGATATAGTCATCCATGGTCAAGGCGCGATCTGCCTCATCCGGATAACCCCAATCCACCAGATAGACATCCTGACCTGCGGCCAGAAGGTTCCTGACAGTCGAGCGATTCTCCTGCAGGTCGGTCATGTATGGACGGTTGACCAACGCATAGACGATCAGCGTGGGCACTGAACTCTGCACCACATCCGCCGGGGATTCATAACGGTAGAGGCGCAGCTTGTCTTCACTGTAGACCTCCACTTTCGGCGTTACACCTGCATCAATCTTGTCTGCATTCAGCAGGTTTTCGACACCTTTGCCCAGCTTGCGGCTGTAGTCGAGCATCTCTTCGGCCAATTGATCGGGCCGCATGTTAAATGGTTGCACGTCTGTTCTCCTCAATTCCTATCACTTGATGTGTACAGGGATAACCTTAGGATGCATCAGCTTTTGGCTGTGCTTTCTTGGTTGCGGCCTTCTTTTTTGCGCTGGCTTTCTTCTTCGCCGTCGCTTTCGGCTTGGCAGCGGTTTCCGCCGCAGCCGCCTTCGGCTGGCTAGTAGCCAATGAGCGCATCTCGACCATCTGCTCTTTCAGCAATTCGATCTCGGCTTTCATCGCTTTAGCCTCACGACGTGACTCCTGCAGTCGATCCTGCAGAGTGCGAAGCTCGCGACGGGTAGGCATGTTCAGGCCTCCCAGCGCTTCGTCAACAACATGGCCCAGACGCTGTTTCAAATTCATCAGGCTGTTGACCAGGGTGCCGTGAATCTTGGCGTACTCAGGGGTCATCACCTGCTCGCCATAAACCTCTTCACTGCTGCTGACCCAGAGATCGTAGAGCCCGCGGGCACTGTCAATCTGCTTGCCGCTCTCAGCGACATCCTGAATCTTGTCTTTCATGCGATTGGCAGCGAGCAGGCCCAGGTTGGAGAAGAACTTCATGTACTCACCCAGGTTGCGCTGGTAGTTGACCACCGCATGGGTCAGTTTTTTGTACTGCCCCTCCTCTTCCCGCATATACCCCAGACCAGGGGCACTCAGGAATCGCTCCAATCCATCCTGATGGGGCATGTTGCGCAGCAGGTCACCAGGCATCAGCGACAGGGACGAGACCATGCGCTGCCAGTTGTCCATAGGCATCTCCCAGAACGCCATCATCTTGTGCATGGCGTCGTCACCGGCGCTCTCCGTGCCGTTGTATACGCTCTCCAGACTGTTGCTGAACATGCTCTGCATGTCGCTCACGGTGCGATTGGCCGCATCCAGCCAGTTATTGCTGTCCTGAGCATTGCTGAAGTAACCCTCAGCCAGACGGAAGTAGCTCTTGGTCTGCTCCATCATCCTGCCCATGAAATTACGCGACATGTCACTGGCTGATGGAGAGACGGCCTGCCACCAATGGTCCATGGCGTTCTCCAGTGGGGACTTGGGAGGCTCCATGCCCATCGCCTTGCGGCTCATATCGGTCCAGTTCTCCCAATAACTCTGCTGGATTTTCATCCAGTCTTCGTTCCAAAAAGCTGATTCACTCATGGTTTGGTCTCTTGTTTATGTCTCAATAGTTCTTAAGGTGTTTCGTCAGGGTTGAACTGCATTAATCCAGGCAAGGTTGTCGTACAGAAGACAAAAGACTATAAAACCCAGCAGAGAACACTCATGCCCAATAAGCTAGCAATAAAATTTGTGCGCTGCAACATTTTTTGTTAAAACATACGCCAAGGTTGGCCAATTCATAACGCAGTTCGAGTGTTTCAGCCACCAAACATCGATCTATCGAACAGACAGATCTCTACAAACAATATAATGTGAGGATTAACCAACGTGAGCGAAAACATAGTCATCGTAGGGGCGGCCCGCAGTGCCATCGGTACCTTTGGCGGCAGTCTGGCGAAAATTCCCGGGCATGAGCTTGGCGCCACTGTCATCAAGGGTCTGCTGGAACGTGCAGGCGTGAAACCCGACCAGGTTGATGAAGTGATTCTCGGTCAGGTACTGACTGCAGGAACCGGCCAGAATCCGGCCCGTCAGGCCAGTCTCGCCGCCGGTCTGCCGGTCGAGACCCCAGCTCTGACCATCAACAAGGTCTGCGGCAGCGGACTGAAAGCCGTTCACCTGGCGATGCAGGCAATTGCCTGCGGTGACGCGGAAATCGTCGTCGCCGGTGGTCAGGAGAACATGAGCCTGGCGCCCCATGTCCTGCCCAACTCCCGCAACGGCAGTAAAATGGGGGATTGGAAGCTGGTCGACACCATGATCAAGGATGGCTTGTGGGATGCCTTCAATAACTACCACATGGGTACCACCGCCGAAAATATTGCGGAAAAATTTGGTTTCACCCGTGAGGCGCAGGACGAGTTCGCCGCCGGTTCTCAGCAAAAAGCTGAGGCTGCGCTGAACGATCAGGTATTCAGTGACGAGATCGTGCCCATTGAAATCCCCCAACGTAGAGGCGATCCAGTGGTTTTCGACCGGGATGAGTTCCCGCGTGCCGGCACCACCGCAGAGTCCCTGGGCAAGCTGCGCCCCGCCTTCTCCAAAGAGGGATCCGTAACCGCGGGTAATGCATCGGGTCTGAACGATGGTGCTGCTGTGGTTCTGGTGATGTCTGAAAGCCGCGCCAAGGAACTTGGCCTCACCCCGATGGCGAAAATCGTTGCCTTCTCCTCAGCCGGTGTAGATCCTGCGATCATGGGTACTGGCCCAATTCCCGCATCGACCAAGTGTCTGGAAAAGGCCGGTTGGAACACCGATGATCTGGACCGTATTGAAGCCAACGAAGCATTTGCCGCTCAGGCCATGTGCGTCAACCAGGAGATGGGTTGGGATATGGAAAAGGTCAATGTACACGGCGGTGCGATCGCCCTCGGCCATCCAATCGGCGCTTCCGGCTGCCGGGTATTGGTAACCCTGCTGCATGAGATGCAACGGAGTAATAGCCAGAAAGGTCTGGCTACCCTCTGTATCGGTGGTGGACAGGGTGTTGCCATGGCTGTGGAAAAAGCCTAGAGCCTTGAATCCGCCCACCCGAACCAGGGGAGCGGGTTGATACCGCCCCCAGAGGCGTTTTTCAACTCTTTGGGGGTATGGTACTTACTTAAGCGCTATTTGGTGGGGCATGGCCCCACCAAAACCCTTTGATAAAAACAAGGTGCAATGTGTTTTAGCGCTTGAGTTAAGTGCCATTCCCCTCAGAGGGTGCTCATAGCCGACCGGCATGGGCATTTTCCCTACAATCATTCAGTGTCGACACTTATCCAATCAAGCCGGCCAGTTTCGCCTAGATAGTTCACTGATCCCTGCTGCATAATTGAGATCATCCGATAGGTGGAGATAAAAACCACGAATTGATCACTCAGATCGGATCGATCTGGTACGACAGATAATCCTGGTCAACTGCGGATTCTAGGTTCAGTGGCCTGATTGTTGTAAACTGGTGTAATTGTTTAAGCAACAGTGTCAGGAATATGTCAGATCGTCTCATCAAAAAGTATCCCAATCGCCGGTTATACGATACTGAGCAGAGTAAATACATCACCCTTTCACAGCTGCGCCAGCTGATCGTTGGTGGTGAACTGATCAAAGTCATCGACTCCACCACCGAAGAAGATATCACCCGCACCATTCTGCTGCAGATCATTCTGGAGAGTGAGTCCGGTGGTAAACCCCTGTTCACAGCCAACATGCTGTCACAGATCATCCGCTTTTACGGCGGTACCCTGCAGGGCATCTTCGGTAACTATCTGGAGCAGAGCCTGGGGCTGTTCACCGCCCAGCAGGAGCAGATCCGCAAAAATATGGGTGAGGATCCTTTTACCGCAATGACAAATCTGGCCCAAAACAATATGAAATTGTGGACCGATATGCAGAAAGATTTTTTCTCTGCGGCCGGTTTTTCCGCCCCGAAAAAAGAAGAGAAGTAACGATAACCCACCACTTCCCACAAAATTCATAGACAGATAACTATCTGTTTTTATTGAATATTAATAATCTTCAACCTGATCATTAGCTCAAGTGCACATCGTTTGGTGCATTAAAACGAAAAAATATTGTGCGGCGCACAAATTTTTCTTGACATGCCCTCGAATCTGCCTTATGCTGCACCGCAACAATGCTGCAACGCACAACCAACTAGGAGCACATACCATGGCAAACGCAAAAGAGAGCATCGAGATGATCAATGAGTTCAACACCACCGGTTACGACAGTTTCCGTCAGCTGACCGACATCAGCCTGAAAACCTGGAATCAGGTGATGGAAGCTCAGATGGATACCGTCACTTCCCTGATGAACACCAGCATGGAACAGCTGAAACTGGTTTCTGAAGCAAAAGACTACCACGAAGTCGTTCGTGGTCAGATGGACCTGACCCGCAAGCTTGGCGAAGAGCTGATGACCAAAACCCGTGAGGCTGTTGAAATGAGCCAGAAGACCGGTGAGGAAGTCCGTAGCTGGTACGAGGGCAACCTGGCTACCGCCAACGAGCAGATCAGCAAAGTCGCTGAGAAAGCCGCTTAATCGAAAGCTGAACAGCTGCCGTGAAAACCGGCGCCTTGTGCGCCGGTTTTTTGCATACAGAGCAGGCTGACTGGCGATTCCCAAAATTCTGCAGTCATCATTCACAGGATACTTAGGCTCAGAGAGTGGTCCTGGATTAGCAGAAACATGCGGTAGGGATTACCGAAAATCGTCAACAAGATGAATTCAGAAAATTCCCAAGATGAGGACATAGAATAATGAGCTGTAAAGACAAACTCGCAGTTGTCACAGGTGGCCTTGGCGGTATCGGTACCGCTGTCTGCCTGCGTCTCGCCGAAGAAGGTGCCAAGGTTGTTGCTACTTGTCATCCTGCCGAAGCCGATCAAGTTGACGCCTGGAAAAAGGCCCAACAGGAGCAAGGTGCTCAGGTCGAAGTTGTTGCAGGCGATGTTTCCACACCTGAAGGTGGTGAGAGCCTGATGAGTGAGATTGTCGAGAAGTTCGGTCAGGTCGATATTCTGGTCAACTGCGCCGGTATCACCCGTGACACCACCATGAAGAAGATGACTTCCGATCAGTGGGATGCGGTTATCGACACCAACCTCAACAGCGTTTTCTATGTCACCCGTCCAGTCTGGACCGGTATGATTGAACAGGGTTTTGGCCGGGTGATCAACATCTCCTCGGTCAACGGTCAGCGCGGCCAGTTTGGACAAACCAACTACTCTGCCGCCAAAGCCGGTATGCACGGCTTCACCATGGCCCTGGCCTACGAAGGTGCCGCCAAGGGCGTTACCGTCAATACCGTTTCACCCGGTTATATCGAAACTGCAATGACCGCGGCTATGCGTGACGATGTGCGCGAAGCAATCGTCGGTGGTATTCCGATGCGCCGTATGGGTCAGCCGGAAGAGATCGCCCAGGCTGTCGCCTTTCTTGCAGACGATGCAAGCACCTATGTGACCGGCGCCAATCTGCCAGTCAACGGTGGACTGTTTATTCACTAATCATCACTTCTCCCTCGAAAGTGATTTTTTCAACCCGGCATCCCCTGCCGGGTTTTTTTTGTCGTTGAAATGGGGCGCACTAAGCCACCCCAAGGGCGCTCCCCATAAAAATTACAATTGGTGGACGCAGGTGAGATCGGAAGATAGTCCGGACAGGGCTTAAGACCAGGGTGTTAAGGCAGGCTTGCAAGCGTTAAATAACTACGCATGAAATAGCAGAGAGTGGGATATCGTTCTGATCCGTTAACGGCGGATGTCATAGGGGTCATCACCAAAAGGATCTGGCCATGCCGGGTCCTCGGGCCATGCACTAAGTTGTTGATTACTGCTTAACATCTTGTCTCTCCAATTGGTTTTCTTATATTTATACTCGCAATATCGGTGCCACAAGAAATAACTGTTTGATTTACATCAACAAAGCTAATTGAACAGTTCACAAAAAACGGCATGTGTAAATTAATTCGACGCCAATAGCGTCAAAAAACTATACCATTTCGGTAATATTCAACAAAAGTTCTCTAGGTAGTTGATTAATCATAGTCAGAGCATCTAAACAAAATGTTAAGAATTCCGACACTTTAGGACCTGTTTACAGATCCTATCAGCGGACTACTCGCACAATTCAAAAAAGTCATTCTGTTTTGCTAACACATCCCGACATTGAGCTGTCGCATAGGTAAAGCCGCCGGGAACTGAGAACTTATCCTGTTTTTCCATGGCGACCAACTGCTTGGCCGCACCACATGATTCTCGCCCAGCGCACTGATTCTGATTACCGCACACCTTGAGTTGCAACTTTTCACAGGGTGTCTTCTCCCCTGAGGATCGCTCACAAGATTTAAAAAACGCTTCGTTTCCGAGCCCCTCCAGGCAGTGGGTGGAGGATTCCAGCACCATACCCGCCCAACTCTCGTTCAGCTCTTCCCTCTCCATGGCCAACAGTTGACGGGCGGGACCACAAGCGGGTTGATCACTGCACTCATTATGTTCACCACAGACCTTTCTCACCAGCTGCATGCAGGCCGCATTCAGCCGATCGCGCTCCTGTTCACGCTGTGCTTCGATAATTGCCACATCTTTGATGACAACCCCGTTACGCACGATGATCACCGCACCATTATCCAGGCTGTGCACGCCATCCCAGAGTGGTGAACTGATCCCCTCAGCGGTACGAGTGACCTTGTTGGTGTTGGGATCGATGGAGACTTGACTGCCATCCTGCAGAGCACCCTGCCAGGTATGACTATCCGCGAATCCCACGCTGGCAAAAAAGA
>JAHRHW010000197.1 GCA_019100305.1 Candidatus Thiodiazotropha taylori
GCCATACCGGTATTGGGGTATGGGATCGGTACACCGGGTGGCGTTGCCGGTGTCTGTGGCGGAGTAAAACAGACATCGGGAAAAGAACATATCGACTTGCCATCCGCCTTTTTACACGACAACTCACGTCCGTTTGCATAGACATCATTTGCCATCAGCTACCACCCCCATTGCGCCATGCCAAAACGACAGAAGAGCGCTTACCATCATCATTTCCCATGTGAGCAAACATTCGATAACCTTTTGTGTACTCCTTTTCACAGGCCGCCTTCAATACCGCCATCATAATCAGCCCCTGAGACGATCCAACCTCGCCAACACAATCGGCAGGATGCCAGATATCGAACTCCTCCTTACGTTGCCGTAGAGTACGACTGAGCGCCAGACTCGCCTCTTTGAAATAGTATTGTTCGCCAGAGAGATCCGTAATACGAAAATCAAGATCACCCATTTCACATCCGGCATCAGACAGTGAAGCCTTGATCGCTGCGGTCAACCCTTCGGCTCTCAAAGGTTCTTCCGAATCCACATGGGCTGTCTCCACGGCAAAGCCCAGACCCTCACAATTGAGTGCAGCTTGATTCTGTTGCTCACCTGACTCGACCAGTAATGCAGCACCGGCCTCGCCAGGAATAAAACCATTGGAATTCTCACTGGTCAGCAACCGTTCCTGTGCTTCATAGTGGTCAAGTGTCGGCGATACCAGCAGCGTGTCGCTGGATGCCAGTAAAACATGCTTCACACCCTGTTGCTGAATCATCTCCCGGGCATGTTTAAAGGCCACTGCGGCAGACACATGCCCAGCAGCAATCACCAGGGATTGATCGCTGAACTCAACGCCCAACTCCTGCTGAAGATCAAGAAAGAACTGAGCATCATCATTAATGATGCGACCCGGTCTTGTGTGTTCTGCGAGACAGAGTAAAAGAGGTGTCTCAGCCGGATTGACTTCAGGTTTGGCCTGCATGACTTCACGGATTGCGGAGACCGCCATCTTCAATAACTTGGTCTTGCCTCGCCATGGCTTTTCCATCGGCACTTCACAACCGAGAATCCACTCTCCGCCCCGATCCCGAAAACCAGTCTCTTGAAAATTATCGATCGCGCAGCGTATTGCGGCACAGGTTGCAGGTGCACTCATTCCCACACCGGTAACCAGGCCTGTTGCAGTTATGGCCAAGGGTAACCCCATCAATCTTCCCCCAAAGCCTGAATCTGTTTTTCAACCTTGGCGTGAGCCAGGGTCGGGTAGTAGCTTTTACCCAGTTTACGCGCTCTCCACCAACCACGGGGCTTTCTGCCGAGCAGCACCTGACTCATTTCGAACAGGTTTTTCCTGAGTGGAATGGAGGCGCGCCAGGTTAAGGTAAAGACTCCTTTATCCGGTTCGATCACCAAGGTATCGATGACCGCACGAAGATTCTTCTGCTCACCGTTTTTATAGAAAAACACCGCCGGCATTTCAATCTGTGGCAGATCGAAATAGGCCTGCCCTTCAGGGGTGAGATTTTCCAGAAAGACCCGTTCCCCACCTTGAAGATATGGAATCTGCTGATCGGCTGGTGCTGCCTGATAGTAGGCCTCACTGAAATCTGGCGGCAGGAAGGGAAACGTATTGTCGATCCACTCCTGGTCATAAGTACCAGCGAGTTGCCGCCGGGGATCCCAGCCCCGCCCAATAGGGCCAAAAGCCATCGGTGCATAGGTGCCATTGGGCATGCTGACCGGACGTTTCAACTCCTCCGTATTAGGCATCGGTGTACCGTCCACCAATTCACCAGCCAGCTGCTTGTGATAACCGCGACCGACCGGGTTGCTCATCCAGGCTGCATGCTTCTGTTCATTCTCATGAAAGTTGTCAACACCGCCAAACGCATTGTCATAACTGATCGGCATGCGTTCAAACAGCTCCGGATAACCTGGGCTGATTGCCAGCTTCCCCGCTTCCCAAAAACGGTTTCCGGTAACGGCAAAGGATTTGTACATCGGACCGACTCTGATGGTGACTTCAACCCTTGAAGTGGGTTTGCCACCAGGTGCATAGGCACTGCCGTTGAGCAACACATCACACATCGGTTTTACCGGTGCGTAGTCCACCTCATACAAGGGTGCGGAAAAACCGGGCTCACCGGTGAAGCTGTCAGCATCAATCAAAGGCTTCTGCAGTTCCGCCCGGGTAACCGGCTGACGGATCGGTGGAATATTGAAGGTCCCCTTTACCGCCACCACAAGCAGTTCACGTCCGTCCGGACGCATCCCCATGGTATAGCCGGCTTGCAGTCCGGTGGCATTGAGCAATTCCATCGATAGTTATTCTCTTTTTGGTGATTAGGCTTTCCATCCTGGCGGATTATTATTCCTTCCACTGAAGCATAATCAGTTTTCAGACAGTTACCAGAGAAATATTACCACCCGGCGCTACGCCTGTATGACCCGGCCAATTTCGTCATCCCAGTACCAGAGCGCGCCAGGTGTACGATTGTGCACCCCACCAAACCAGACGTCATAGTCATTGTGGGAGAGCCAGTGCCCCTCACCAGCCAACAGTTTCCGGCCAAAACCGGTCAGTGAGACCTGCCAGTCGACCGGTTTGGAAGATTCCTTCACCAACTCGATCGCCGAGCGCCTGGCCTCAGCCAGATGAGACAATACCTTCCAGTAACTGCTGTCACCCATGAACGCCAGGGGTTCGTAGACTGAGGTGTACCAATGATAGAAGAGTTTTGCCCCATCCTGGGATCCCTGCTCTTGCAGAATCTGCAGCGTCAGCCGTTCAGAAAGCGACAGACCGTCGGTACGCCAGGGCAGCTCCCTGATGTGCCGTTGCAGGGCGGGCAGGATCTGCGGAAAAGCCGGGGATTGCAGATTGACGATCTGGTTCAGGGCCTCTGGGGTTGATGAGGTAAAAGCCTCCCAGCATCGGCCGCCGAACTCAATCTGGTGCTCCTCAAGGGGGGCAAACTGCTGCCACAGCAGAGGCATGGTTTCCACCGGCAGTTGCCCGATACCGTTGAATCGCGTCACACCGGGGTAGTGATCCACACAGATAAACGCCATCTGCTCCGGTCGTTTGGTTCTATCCCGTAAGAAGTGCAGGAGCTTGATAAAAACCAATACATCGTAGGCATCGTGCTCGAACCAAAAGCAGACCCGCTGATAATCCCTGATCCGCTCCAGGGCATCATAATCGGCGGTCAGATCCTTGACCGCCTGAGGCTTCAGACGCCACTTATTGTCCGCAATGAAGCTGCTTCGAACATCGATAAACTTCTGCCGGTCCGTTTCAGCCGGTACAGGTCCCTGGATATAGGGATCGGCAAAACAGAGAAAGTCACCACGGAAGCCGGCCACCGCCAGCTTGTACATCACATCGGTACCACAGCGGATATGCAGTGTCCGCAGCTCACCGTCCAAGGGATCCGGAGTACCGCTGTCGATCGCCCGGGCAGCCATTGCACTCGCTTCCACATGGTGTTTCAGTTTGGGCCAGGATGAAAAGCCCTGCTCACGGGCTATGATCAGTTGAGCATCCGCCAGCTTAATTTGATCCGCCTGAAGGCTTTCAGCTTTCGGGTGCGATTCGGTTCGTGACCAGGCATCACCCTGATTCAGGGCTTTTAACAGCTGCTTGGCTTGTTTTTTACTCTGTTCAAGTGAGAGTGATTGCAGACTGCGGGGATCATCGGCAGGCAGTTGGTGGAACTGTTTCTGCTCAGCGTGGAACTGACGACGCAGCGCCGGGAGTGACTGGATCATAACGAACTCCTTGTTAACAGGCCTGGCTTGCAGATAGGCACAAGGAAATCGTTCAATTGCTCGAGATCGTTTGTCGGGCTCAGCCCTTTCCGCAAGCAGGATGCTGACAAACCAGCGAAAAAAAGTATAAACCAATGCTTGTTTCTATTTAAGTCCGTAAATGTACACGAATGGTTGCTGTGTATTGTTATGTCCTTACGCTGCATGCCCATTCCGCAAGTGGGCGCCAATAATTCAGCCTTGCCTGACTGAGCATTAAAATCACCCGTAAGAGTTGTGCTCGTTCGGAGTTAAAGCAACCAAAGGCTCAGAATTCAGAACCCACTCCCTCTGAACCCCATCCCGCCACGAGCGAGAAGCGCAGAGAAGTGACGGCCGGCCACCCTTTCATTTTGTTACTGTGCTTTTGGCGTATAAAGTGACTCGCCCAGGAGGGCGAAACAGGGATTTTCAGAAAAGAGGATCAATGACCAGTCGCAGTAACTCCGAATTCTGTATAGAGACACACAGCCGCTCCGTTTGAAACGCTTCGCGTACACCCTCTCCCCAACCCCTCTCCCGTAAAGGGAGAGGGGCTTTAAGATTTGCGCGGGTTAGTCTGATAGTTGATGGGACAGCAACAAGATCATACAGATCCCTTCTATTGAGTTGTCTTTAGTTTCACTTGCAGATTGCGAGTTGAGAGCTGAAAAGCAGCGTGCTGCAGGGGAAAAGCTGGAAAGAGTCACATATCATCAACGATTCAAATAGACGGAGAGAGTAGCTCCCCTCTCCCCTTGCGGGAGAGGGACCGGGGGAGCGGGGGAGGATGAACGGCATCATTTCACCAAGAATCGAAAAGATAATAAATGAAAGTTAAAAGCGGCTTTATATTTCACTCACATGTAACGCTTCGCGTACGCCCTCTCCCCAACCCCTCTCCCGTAAAGGGAGAGGGGCTTTAAGATTTGCGCGGGGCAAACTGCAGGGTAATGGGTTAGCCATGAAATTCAAACTGTCCATGGAGGTCAATCCGTGCAAAAAATGTGATTTTCTCCCGGCAATGCAGCCTGCCGCAGCACTAACGTCTGATTCGCAAATCTTATTTGCGTTTACCTGCGAACCAAGATCATTCACTCTTCATCAGACGATGGTAGCGAAGCCTTGCGGAACACCGGCAGATCAGGACTCTCCTCTTCATCCAACTCCACCTTTTCGATCTTTTCGAAGCGATTACTGATCTTACGCGCGGAGATATTCACATCACTGACATCCTGATGGGCCTGCCCGATATGTCGGGCCAGATTGTCCATGCGGCTCTGGAAGCGACCGAAATCCTTCGACAGGGCGCGCAGATGATCCTGAATGATATGCACCTGCTCGCGGGTGGCGGCATCCTTCATCACCGCCCTGGCGGTGGTCAGTATCGCCATCATGGTGGTAGGCGAGACCAGCCAGACCCGTTTGCGGAAGGCCTCTTCGACCAGGTCCGGGAAACGGGCGTGGATCTCAGCGAACACCGCCTCGGCCGGGATGAACATCACCGCACCGTCGGAGGTCTCACCCGGAATGATGTAGCGGGAGGCGATATCCTCCATGTGCTTGCGGATATCGATGCGGAACTGCCGCTGAGCCTGAGTACGATCCGACTCGGGTAGCTCATCGTCGAGCATCCGCTGGTAAGACTCCAGGGGAAACTTCGCATCGATCGCCACATTGCCAGTGGGATCGGGCAGAAACAGCACACAGTCGGCGCGTCGGCCGTTGCTCAGGGTGTGCTGCAGGGAGAAGCCGCTCTCCGGCATCACATTGCGCACCAGCGCACTCAGCTGCACCTCGCCAAAGGCCCCTCTGGAGCGTTTGTCCGAGAGCACCTCCTGCAGAGAGACCACATTGGTGGAGAGCTCGGTGATCTTCTTCTGCGCCTCGTCGATGCGGGTCAGGTGGGTAAGCACCTGATTGAAGGTCTCGGTGGTCTTCTCGAAGCCCTCACTGAGACGCTTCTCGACCTGGCCGCTGATCTCCTTCAGACGCTGATCGGTGGTCTCGGTCAGCCCCTCGACCCGCTTGCCCAGGTTGTCCGCATGCTGGGTCAGCGCTTCGGCAACCTGCTTGCGCACCTCTCCCATGCCCGATTGCAGGGTCTCATGCTGCTTGCTCATGCTCTGGGCCTGACGCTCGTCGAAGGCCTCCCGCTGGTGGGCCAGGGAGCGGGTCATCGACTCCCGCAGCTCAGCCAGTTTCTCCTGCTGTTGCAGGCGGCCGTCGGCCAGATTGTCGGTCACCACCTTCTTCAGGTTTTCAAACTGGGCCAGCAGATCCAGACGCAGACGACCGGCATCACCCCCCAGATGCTCTTTGATATCGGCAAACCGGCGGTCGAGCAGCTGACTGAGCTTATCCGCACGTTCCAGCTGGGTCTGCTGCATGCCATGAATCAGCCGCTGCTGGGCCAGCATGCCCTTGGCGATGCGCTCCGACAGCAGTTCGCGCAGTTCGCTCTGCTCCTTGGCACTGCGACGCTCCATCTCATGCAACTGCTCCTGCAGCTGCTGCTGGTGATGCACCCGGACCTGCTGTTCCCGTCTCTGGGTATCGAGGAGTTTGGCGAGCCAGTAGAGTACCCAGCCGAGCAACAACAGCCCAGACAGGCCGAGAATCATAAGCACCTGAAGCGGTGAAGATATCTGTGTAAACCATTCCATGATCGAACTATAACCGATACGGAGACTCAAAACGCGAGTCTCAAAGCAACTTTTTTACGACGGATTGGAGTTGCATTAGCCAACCATCCTCATTACCTTTGCCCCTCGTTCAAAGAATACAGTCGATCATGCGCATTCATCTCAAAACACTGGGCTGCCGTCTCAACGAGGCGGAGCTTGAAACCTGGAGCCGGGAATTTCAGGCTCGCGGCTTTCACATCACCAGCCAGGCCGAAGAGGCGGATCTGCTGGTGGTGAACACCTGCGCGGTGACCCAGGAAGCGGTGCGCAAATCGAGGAAGCTGATGAGTCGCAGTGGCCGACTCAACCCCAATGCCCGCCTGGTGGTGAGTGGCTGCTACGCCTCCCTGGAACCGGACCAGGCGATGAAGATGGAGGGGGTCGACCTGCTGGTGGACAACCGGGACAAGGCCCGGCTGGTGGAGATCGTCAGCGACAAACTCGACCTGAAGCTGATGCCGGAAGCCGCCATGGAGGCGGAAGCCGGTGGCATCCTGGCGCGGGGGCGCCAACGGGCCTTCATCAAGGTGCAGGACGGCTGCCGCTACCGCTGCACCTTCTGCATCGTGACCCTGGCCAGAGGCGAAGAGCGCAGTCGGCCGATCGAGGAGATCGTCGGTGAGATCAATCGCCTGCATGGCGAAGGGATTCAGGAAGTGGTCATTACCGGAGTCCACATCGGTGGCTATGGCGCAGACATCGACACCAATCTGGTGCAACTGATCGAAGCGATCCTGGCCGATACCGCAATTCCCCGCCTGCGCATCGGCTCCATCGAGCCCTGGGATCTGCAGGCAGGATTCTGGGAACTGTTTGAAAACCCGCGCCTGATGCCCCACCTCCATCTGCCCCTGCAGAGCGGTGCCGACACGGTCCTGAGACGTATGGCGAGACGTTGCCGCAGCGACGAGTACCGTTCACTGATCACCCAGGCGAGGCAAAGGGTCGAAGATTTCAATGTCACCACCGACATCATTGTCGGCTTCCCCGGAGAGAGTGAAGCGGAGTGGCAGCAGACCCTGGGTTTTGTCGAAGAGATCGGCTTCGGTCATCTCCACATATTCGCCTACTCACCCCGCCAGGGAACCAAAGCCGCCGGTCTGCCCGACCCGGTCAGCCGCGACATCAAACGCCAGCGCAGTGAAGCGCTGCATCAGCTTGGTGAACGGATGAAACACCAGACCCTGGAGACCTATCTGGGTCAGACTCTACCGATACTGGTAGAGGGTTCGGTAGAGCGAGGCTTCGGTGGTTATACACCAAACTACCTGCGCGTTGAGATCAACTCAACTGCCGACAGCGAACTGGTCAACCGGATCGTGCCGGTAAAACTGACCGCTATCTCTGAGGATGGCAATGCACTGATTGGGTCTGTTGAGCCGATCTAGCTTATCTGATTTTCAGTGCGCAAATACACACTAACGGTTGCTTAGTATTCGTCTTGGAAGGCGGGTTTCTATTCAAGCCGATAGTGGACAACAATATTTGCAGATAGCTGAATTTACCGCTATCCCGTTAACACTCAATTGCCCAATCAGTATGCATCAAAGCCCCTCTCCCTTGATGGGAGAGGGGTTGGGGAGAGGGTGAGCATCAAGCAT
>JAHRHW010000198.1 GCA_019100305.1 Candidatus Thiodiazotropha taylori
GAAAGCACAGTACAACGGCGGTGAAAATCGATGGTTCAAACATTGTCATCACCGCAGAACCGATCAAAGAGGGCGACATCAGTATCTCTATGTCACGCATCGAGGACCCGAAAAAAGGTCATACCGTGATCTTCATGGATCTGCAGTGCAAAAAGGATCCTACGCGGGAAATGGCCTGTGAAAAGACACCGGAAGTTTTGCAGATAAAAGCAGGTTTCCGACAGGCACTGCTCCAGTAACCCGGCCGTGCTATCCGCTTAGGGCCTGTTAACACTAATCCAATCGGCCCTAGACCGACAGTAGCCTCATATCAACGGTCGGATGCACCATCCGGAAACAGGGTCGAGGCAAGCAGCGGCCACTGGGTCTGCCAATGCTGTAGCGGCGAGTTTTTGAATCGACTGCGCAGATACTGATGCATCAAACCCTCGGCCAAGCTGGTCATCATATTCGCAGAGATGGCACTGTCCAGAGCGTATGGCCGGCCTTCACTGCGCAGCTCACCCTCTCTCAACACCTGTTTGAGCTGGGTTTCAAGCCGTTCGAAAAACTGTCCTACCCGGGACAACAGTCGCTCTGTCTCACCAACCAGCGCATCACCCAGCAAGACCCGGGTTATACCTGGATTGCGCTCAGAGAAGAGCAGCAGCAGATAGAGTATCTGAGCACACCGGGTCTCGGCATCGGCATGCTCTTTTAGGATCTGATTGATCCGCAAAAAAACACTCTCTTCGGCAAAATCGATCAGCCCCTCGAACATTTTTGCCTTACTGGCAAAGTGGCGATAAAGCGCAGCTTCGGATACGCCAACCGCCCGACCGAGCGAAGCGGTTGTAATCCGATCACCAGGGTTCTGTTCAAGCTCCCGGGCCAGTGCTTCAAGAATCAACTGTCGGCGGGGAACCTTGGTCTGTTTACTCATCAGCGGCGCCGAATCAGTGTTCCCACGCCTTCATCCGTGAAAAGCTCAAGCAGTACCGCATGCGGAACGCGGCCATCAATGATATGTGAGGTCGAAACACCCGCCTTGACCGCTTCCAGGGCGGTTGTGATCTTCGGCAGCATCCCTCCATGAATGGTACCATCCTCGATCAGCTCACCCACCCGTTCAGCAGACAGACCGGTCAGCAACCCCCCATCCTTATCGAGCAGACCCTGCGTATTGGTCAAAAGAATCAACTTCTCAGCCTGCATGACCTCAGCCACTTTTCCGGCCACCAGATCCGCATTGATATTGTAGGAGTGACCATCCTTGCCAATGCCAATCGGAGCTATAACTGGAATAAAGTCACCTTGCACCAGCATGTTCACCACACTGACGTCGATACTCTCAACCTCACCGACGTGGCCGATGTCGATAATTTCCGGAACATCCAGCTCAGGGCCTGCGCGGCTGATCACCATCTTTTTCGCATGTATCAGGTCGCCATCCTTGCCGGTCAATCCGACAGCCGAGCCTCCGGCTCTGTTGATCAGACTGACAATATCCTTGTTCACCAAGCCACCCAGCACCATCTCCACCACATCCATGGTCTCACTGTCAGTGACCCGCATACCCTCAATAAACTGCGAATCCTTACCCAATCGCTGCAGCAGGTTACCGATCTGAGGCCCACCACCATGGACCACCACTGGATTGACACCCACCAGTTTCAGCAACACGACATCCATCGCGAAACTGTTTTTCAACGCCTCATCAACCATGGCGTTTCCACCATATTTGATGACCAGGGTTTTACCGCTGAAACGCTGGATGTAGGGCAGGGCTGAGGTTAATACATGGGCGACATTTTGCGCCTGATCGGTTGATAGACTCATCTTAAGGTGACTACTTTCAGAGGGATCCTAACAGTATGCCAAATAATCCAGGGCCTGTTAACACTAATCCAATACGCTCAGCCGGGACTGGTTTTCACCCAGCAAGGCACAACAGGGCGTAATGGATTAGTGTTTAAAGGCCCTTGCCTCTTACACATGATTAGAACGGTAACTCAAGCTGGGGATCAACCTTGTTGACCAGTTCGCGGAAGACCCCCTTGACCTTATCCAGCTCCGCTTCCGACTCCGCTTCAAATCGGAACAGCAGTGCCGGCGAGGTGTTTGAGGCGCGCACCAATCCCCACCCCTGCTCAAATTCAGCCCTCAGACCATCAATCTTGACCATTCTGGCGTTGGGAATGTCCGGTAGCAGATCGATGGCTTCCATCACGGTCTCTGCATGCCCCTCTTCGAGACGCACAACATACTCTGGTGTTGAAAGACTCTCCGGCAGCTCTGCGAACACTTCAGCACTGGTCCGATAATCGAGTGAAAGAATCTCCAGCAATCTGGCCCCGGTATAGATGCCGTCGTCAAAACCGAACCAGCGTTCGGAGAAGATAATATGGCCACTGTACTCACCGGCCAGCAGTGCATGGGTCTCCTTCATCTTCTGCTTGAGCATGGAGTGACCGCTCTTCCACATCAACGGCCGACCACCATTGGAGAGCACGACATTCGCCAGGTGTCTTGTGCATTTTACATCGTAGATGATGTCACCACCGGGCTCCCGGGTCAGCACATCGACTGCCAGATACATCAGCAGCCGGTCTGGCCAGATGATCTTTCCGGAAGAGTCCACCAGTCCGATACGGTCACCATCGCCATCAAACGCAATGCCCAAAGCGGCCTGGTGATCGACCACGGCCCTCTGCAGATCGACCATGTTGCTTGGGTCACCCGGATCCGGATGATGATTGGGAAAGTCACCATCCACTTCGCAATAGAGTTCCACCACTTCACAACCGAGCTGACGATAGAGTTCCGGCGCAACCACCGAAGCAGCGCCATTCCCACAGTCAACAACTACCTTCAGGCTCTGCCCCATACGCACATCAGAGACCACCCGTTCGATGTAATCTTCGATGATATCCCGGGAGTCGAAACTGCCCTCACCCACCAGCAGCTGATCCGCATCGATGCGACGGCGAAGCCCCTGGATAGCCTCGGAAGATGGACTCTCCCCGGTGATGATCATTTTCAGCCCATTGTATTGAGAGGGGTTATGGCTTCCGGTAATCATGGCACCACACTCCGCGTCCAGTTCATGAACCGCATAGTGCAGCAAGGGAGTCGGCACCAGTCCCAGATCGATAACATCCCGACCGCTACTCTGCAGCCCCTGAATCAGGGCACTCTGCAGTCTTTCACTGGAACTACGGGCATCACGTCCCACCACTACGGCATTATGACCCCTTTCAAACACCTCACTGCCAAACCCCTGGCCCAACAGGGCAACCACATCTTCCGAGAATGTCTCTCCAACCACACCACGGATATCGTAGGCACGGAAGATCGTTGCGGAGATATCGACTTTGGGTGCCAGTGCTGTCGCTTCCTGTGCCGTCTCTAGAGTCGGCAAACCCTCCTCGACAGAGATTCCCATTTCCGCTTGACCTGTGGGGGCTGGTGTTCGGCTAGCCCCTTTGCCGGCCTGATTGCTTCGATACTCCCGGATCTGATGTTCCATCACATCTAAGGTAGGTTGCAGATCGCTCAACAGTGCAGACTGGGATTTTGGCGGGCGACCAACCACCAAGGCTTCAACCAAGGAGAGGATGCTGGCCTGATCCATCTTCAAGGCTTTGGTCATTCGCCCTGAGAGCATCATCAGGAAAACTGCTGCCAGCAGGAACAGAATTGCTGCCGGTGCAGCCTGCATGCCTAACGCAACTGGATCCAATACCCTACCGACTGAACCCCAGTAGGCAATCTGCCAGATGCTGCCAGAGATCGATATCACCCCGTCAGGCTGCGATTTTGATGTGGGAGTGCCCCCTTTGGCAGCGAGCATCAATGGCGGTTTGCCCGGAATCACCTGTTGCCATTCGATGCGGCCACTCAAGCTGGCCAGCGAATCCAACAAACTCTGAAACTCCTGAGTGGGATAGGCCACGTGCAGGACACCTTTGACCTCTCCAAACTGGTCCCGGACAGAGGAGGCGACGGCAATATGTTGATGCGGGGTGCCGAACTGATGCACTTCCGCGGCAATGCTCTGGGAGCTCTCTTCGGCTTGTCTGAGTAACAGCAGGGAAGCGTATCCCATGTTCGGCTTTGAACTTGTATCCGGTTCACTGAACCCCAATGGCAGCAAGCGAACCAAAAGCGCTTCAGGCACCAGTTTCGCCAGTCGTTGCTGTTCCTGGCTCAGATACTGTGGATCGTCCATGTCGAGCGCGGCCGCCGTCATCTCCTGATTGGCCAGTCCGTGGATCATAGCCGTACGCTGTTGGATGTTTGCGCTGAGCCCTCTTGCAAGAACTTCAGCGATGGTTTGAACCTGATGCCGCTGTTTTATCTGATTCGCACTATCCGTCAGATAGAAGTTTGCCGCCCAACTGGCCGCAACAAGAACCAAGATCCCTAACACGCCTAGCGTCCAATAACCTTTTATTGAACGTCCACTTCCTTGTTTAGCCATCTGCTCCCCGTTGTTTTTAGAAAAAGCCATATTAAACCCTGAATTTTATTCAGTTCTCACCAGCTCTTACCGACTGGCATGATATTGTTCTGAAATCCGCTCTACGAGTTGCCTTGCCAGCTGATGTTTGGACATCATGGGCAGAACTTCCCGTCCCCCATGCCATAACAGCAACAGAGCATTCTGATCCGACTCAAAGCCACCCTCCTTTGCGGCAACCTGGTTGGCTGCGATCAGATCCAATCCTTTGGCTTGGCGCTTCGCTTCGGCGTAGGCTTCCACATTTTCTGTCTCAGCTGCAAAACCGACACAGAACGGGGCACCTTCGAGACTGGCCACCTCTGCGAGTATATCCGGATTCTTCACGAGTTCCAGTGTGACCGATTCCCTATCTTTCTTTATCTTTGCATCCGCCGCCTGGCGAGGTCGATAATCTGCCACTGCAGCAACCCCGATAAAGATATCCGCATGTGCAACTCGATTGATGACCTCCCGACGCATCTCCTCGGCCTGTTCCACATCGATGCGTGTAATACCCATCGGTGGCGACACCGTTACCGGGCCACTGACCAGGGTTACCTCGGCCCCCTGCTCACTCAGCGCCTCAGCCAATGCATAGCCCATCTTGCCTGAGCTGCGGTTACCAATAAACCGAACCGGATCAATCGGTTCCCGGGTGGATCCAGCGGTCATCAATACCCGTACACCGGATAGAGATCCTTGGCTGAAATAGTACTGAACCTGTTGTAACAACAACTCAGGCTCGACCATTCTGCCTGGACCGTTCTCACCACAGGCCTGATCCCCTTCAGCCGGTCCCCAGTAGACAACGCCTCTGGCAAGCAGCTTCTCTAGATTCTCCTGAGTCGCCCCATTCAGCCACATCCGATGGTTCATCGCGGGTGCGATCGATAGGGGTGCGGTCGTCGCAAGACAGAGGGTTGTGAGTAGATCATCGGCCTGCCCGGAGGCCAGCTTAGCCATGAAATTGGCCGTAGCAGGTGCCACCAGCACCAAATCCGCCCAGCGTGCCAGACTGATATGATCCATGGCAGATTCCTGTTCAGGATCCAACAGTTCAGTATGGACCGGATGACCGGACAGGGCCTGAAAAGTCAGCGGTGTGACAAAACTCCGGGCCGCGGCGGTCATTACCACACGTACCTCGGCACCCTCTTTCAGTAGTCCGCGCAGCAGTACAGCACTTTTATAGGCTGCTATGCCTCCGGTCACCCCGAGGAGGATTTTTTTATTCTTCAGACGGCTCATCCCTTAAGTCCAGACCACTTACTCATTCGGACAAGGTTACCCGATGCACCTGAAAATGTTAATAAATCTGTGTTATATAAGAAAATAACGATGCACCTGCCCCATAAAACCGGCTATTATCCCAACTCAACTTCGAGACACAGACACGGAGGTCTGCATGCCCATCACCGACTGGCCCTGCGATGATCGCCCACGGGAAAAACTGCTGAACGGGGGTGCTGCAAGCCTGTCCGATGCAGAACTGCTGGCGATCTTTCTGCGCACCGGAATCAAAGGCTTCACCGCCGTGGATCTCGCCCGCAACCTGCTTGGTGAGTTTGGTGGCCTTGGGGGGCTGCTGCGTGCCGAACAAAGCCGCTTCTGCCGGTCGAAAGGGATGGGGTTGGCCAAGTTCGTCCAACTTCAGGCCTCGCTTGAGATCTCAAGGCGCTATCTTCATGAGCAACTGCAGCAGAACGACAGTCTCAGCAGCCCACAACAGACACGCCACTATCTCCACAGCAAACTCCGTCACTACAATTATGAGGTCTTTGCCTGCCTTTTTCTGGATAACCGCCACCGGGTCATCTGCTATGAAGAGCTGTTTCGCGGTACGATCGATGGTGCCAGCGTACATCCGCGTGAGGTGGTCAAACGGGCATTGCAGCACAATGCAGCAGCACTGATTTTCGCCCACAACCACCCATCCGGCGTAGCCGAACCCAGTCAGGCCGACAGGGCCATTACCGTTCAGCTGAAGAGCGCCCTGGCACTGGTGGATATCAGGGTACTGGACCACTTCATTATCGGCGAAGGAGTACCCACCTCACTGGCTGAACGGGGGATGATCTGATTCATCCGTTATGCTTGATACCTGCCGCCCCACCCCGCTCCTGAGCTGAGGCAGCCGGATTCGCCCAACCCAGATCGGAAATTCATGGAATTCCCTTGCTTCAAAGCCGGCACTCTGATATAAATACGCGCCTTTCGCCCCCAGGGATAACCAAATTTTGAGGTTTTGACGATGTCAAAAGTCTGCCAAGTTACCGGAAAGCGCCCGGTTACGGGAAACAACGTTTCCCACGCGCACAACAAAACCAAGCGCCGTTTTCTCCCCAACCTGCATACACACCGGTTCTGGGTCGAGAGTGAAAACCGTTGGGTTCGTCTGCGTCTCTCTTCCAAGGGTATGCGCATCATCGATAAAAAGGGCATCGACACGGTTCTCTCCGAGATTCGTGCCCGTGGCGAAAAGATCTGATCTGAGGAGCAATGAGTCATGCGTGATAAAATCAAACTTGTCTCGAGCGCCGGGACCGGACATTTCTACACCACAACCAAGAACAAGCGTAACCAGCCTGGCAAGATGGAGATCAAGAAATTCGATCCCAAGGTACGCAAGCACGTGATGTACAAGGAGTCCAAGATCAAATAGATCTTGTGCGATCCCTGGAAAGAACCCGCCCTACCGGCGGGTTTTTTTATGCTCCGGGAAAAATGGCAATTAACTTAAGAAAATAAACCGCCAATCAAGCCTGCTGCCGCTCCAGCAGCAGGTTTCCAGCCGGATCCACCTCACAGCGCCAGCCCCTTGCCAACCAGGTGGTGGAGGCCATCTCATTGATCAGCGCAGGCCCTTCAATCGATTGACCGGGGGCCAGATCAGACCGCTCGTAGCGGGGCACAGCGGCCTCCTCTCCAGGCAGTTCCAACCACTCCCGTACTTCACCCATGACGCTCGATTCAAGCCGGGGCAGCGTCATCTCGGCCCGCGCACCGTGCAGTGCCACTCTCAGATTGACCAGCTCCACATCACTGCTCATTCGGTGACCGTAGCGGGACTCGTGCAGACGATGAAAATCCTGTTCCACCTGGGGCAGACTCTGCCAGGCAACATTCAAGGTATACGACTGGCCCAGATAGCGCAGATCCAGGGAGTACTCCACCTCGATCTCATCCTCACCAACCCCCTCCCTGAGCAGATCCCCGCTGGCCTCGGCCGCCAACTGCTCGAGCGCCTGATTGATTGTCCCATCGTCCAGGCTCTGAAGTACCCCCAGCTTGGTGCGGATCTGCTGCCGACCGGGTCGGGTGGCGAGCATACCCAGAGCAGATAGCACCCCTGCACTCACCGGTACCAGCGCGGAACTCATACCCAGCGCGTCTGCCAGGGCGCAAACATGTAGCCCTCCGGCACCACCAAATGAGACCAGAGTGTAGTGTCTCGGATCGACACCCCGCTGTACCGAGGTGACCCGCAACGCATGCGCCATATGCTCATTGGCAACCCGCACAATCCCCTCCGCCACCGAGGTCAATGGCAGGGACATCTGTTCGGCCAG
>JAHRHW010000199.1 GCA_019100305.1 Candidatus Thiodiazotropha taylori
ATTGGCGCTTTTTCAGGCGCAACAGGGCGCATTGGATTAGTGTTAACAGGCCCTAGGAAAAAAACAGGCGGGGGATGGCCCTGGAGGCAGTTGGGCCACCGATCCCCGCCAGACTAGCGCTTAACACGGAAACGACCAACCGTGAGCGTAGGGAGAGACTATAGGCTCTTATCCCGGCGGACATTGACCTGAGTCAATAAACCCTAATTTACACCGGGTTATTGGGGAGCAACGTCCAAAAACTACGACAGCCCCACATACCCAACTGTAAACCAAGCCAATTTTTCAGGGCCCACCTATTCCGAGGCGCCGCCAAAGAGTTCTATCAGACTGGGTAGAAATCGCCGAAATTCCAGACACATCAAGGTGAAGTGGCTGTCGAATGCGTCAGCCTCAGTCTCAATCTGATTGTCGGCAGCCTGCTCTTGGATCAGATCCAAAAAACGTAACCGTTTAATCGATAGGTCTGACTCGATCAGACAGGAGATCCGCTCATCCCACTCAACTGCCAGCTTGACCACATCTTTACCTGCTTCCAGATGAGCCAGAATCTCATCAGCCGTTAAATCCTGTCCCTTGCAGCGCACCACACTCGCCTCTTCCGAACGATCCTGTAGCTCACAGCTGTCCAGCAGGCTGAAGTTCTGATGCTGACCTGGCTGTTTCAACCACTCCGTCATGATAAAACTTGGTGCGGTGGCACTCTCCAGGGGTTTCACCGGCAGAGACCCCAAAGTATCCCTTAGCAGGCTGATCAGAGCCTCTGCCCGGCTGGCACTGGCGGCATCCACCAATATCCAACCCTGCTGTTTGTCGATCATGGCATATTGCCGGGTGTGGCGGCTGAAGGCCTGGGGTAACAGCTGTTGGAAGGTATCCTCACGCAGCTCGGTACGCTCTTTGCGCCCCACCTTACGACCCTCGCTCTGTTCGATCTCAGAGATTTTTTCCTCGACGATCTCATTGATGACCGTCGACGGTAACAACTTCTCTTCCTGGCGGGCACAGATCATCTGGCACCCTGCGATCTCATGAACCAGCACCTCCGATTGCCTGCCCAAAGGCGTATCCCACCCCAGACTCATCAGTTCCTGACTGCTACAGGATTGAAAGGCCTTGCTTTTCAGCTGCTCTTCCATGGCTTCCTGTGAGAGATTCAAAGGTTGTTGCAACAGATAGATCCGGAGATTCTTAAACCACATAAATTATTTCCATCGGAGAGTGTCAGGGAGCGGATTATCCAGAACTGTCAGTTGTCGAGTCAAACCGATTTTCCTGCAATCTCCCGAGTTGGGTAATGCAACCATCAGGCTTTCATCGTGAAATCATAGAGTTCACTCAACTGTAGATGATCTCAGCCCTGTTTCCGCCCAGATGCCTGCTGTCGGTAGGCTATTCTTTATAGTGTGGAGAGGTTCTGACTGGCTCTGTTTTTATCTCGTCAGTTCATCTCAAGTAACCGGCAAATTGGGGCCTATTGATTTAGAACACCTAGGCTCTGCCCAATCCAAAGCAACCAAGTTAGGGCCCCTATGACCTCCGAATTCACCACCCTTTCCGATCAGGATCGCGCCCAATTACTGGATGTTGCAAGCCGCTCGATCGACTACGGCCTCAGCAATCATGAAACGCTGGAAGTAAACCCGGAGGACTACCCGGAAGCGCTGCGAGCCATCCGCGCCAGCTTTGTCACTCTGAAACTGGCTGATCAGCTACGGGGTTGCATCGGTCACTTGGAAGCCATGCAGCCGGTGGTATGCGATGTGGCTGGAAACGCCTATGCAGCGGCTTTTCGTGACCCTCGATTTCCGCCCTTAAGCCCCTCGGAAAGAGACCAGGTGGCGATTCATCTCTCCCTTTTAACCCCATCGGTTGCCATTGAATTTGACTCTGAAGCCGATCTGTTGGCCAAGATCAGACCCGGTAGAGATGGACTGATCCTGATCGAAGGGATACGGCGCGGTACCTTTCTACCGTCGGTCTGGGAGTCGCTGCCCGATCCAAAGGATTTTGTCGATCAACTCAAACTGAAAGCCGGCCTGCCCAGTAACTACTGGTCTGACAGTCTGGAAGTGATGCGATACGAGAGCGAATCCTTTGCAGAGTAGTTCGAATCTGCCTGTATTCGCTGATCCAGCCCATCGGTAGGCACAAGTTAAGGCTCTGATCTGGTTGCCCGGGTAATCCCCACCTATCGACAGGTTCCCAATGACTGTGCTGCGCATTGCCTGCCATCAGTCCAGATTGCATCATCGAGCCGGGATCCCGACAACAACACCCCTTGCATCCGTGCACCGTTAAAGTCTGCAAAGCGTAGATCGCCCTCTCTGAGGTCAGCATCGCGAAGGTCAGCCTCCTGCAGATTGGCGCCGACCAGCCGTGCGTTGGTCATTTGTGCATAGCGCAGATCCGCCCTTCTCAAATCGGCATAACTGAGATCCGCAGCCGAGAGGTTGGTCGCACTGAACTTTCCCTGGCGCAATACAGCGCTGTTCAAATTAGCGCCCGCCAAACTCGACGAACCGACATCGATGCCCAACAGCAGACAGTTCCGCCAATTGACACCAGGTGCAGGTGGTTGATCACATTGGGGGGTATCAATCTTCTCTGGCATGCCGATCAATAGTGAGAGCAACAGCACCCCAACCAGAATCACCACAAACACCGCCAGCGGTACAACTGGAATCCTTCCCACTCGCGCCCGCTCTTTGGAGCGCTGCTTGGCTCTGGCCTCAACCTTGGCAATGGCCGCTTTATCTCCCGATTCAGCACGCATCTGCAGGGGAACAACACCTGGAACCCTTCCGATCTCCAGCCACTCCTGCTGATCCTGGCTGATCTGATCCGTCAGGTTGAGTAATCCCTCGAGTAACTGCTGTCTGATACGAGCCTCACTGACCGGTCCTGAGATCACGCCATCATGGCGGGTGAACCAGGCCTTCGGAGATTCGTTGTTTTTTTCGTTCATAGTTAACCGCTGACTGGAGCTTTGACCCGGCTCTGTCCCAAGAACTTCAAGCATGTCCTGAATGCGGGACAAAGCTTATGTTCCTGAACGTGAACTATTTGGTCACCTGGCTGATAAGTTGAGTATACTTCTGATTATCCACCCACTGGAAGTTTCCATGCCGTTTTCGATCGCCAAAATATTACCCCCACTGCCAACCGCGACCAGTGCCAGATCGCTGTTGGAGGCAATTCAGCCCGGTCAGCTGTTGAAAGGCACGGCGCTATCCGAAAACCTCAATGGGGCCATGAGATTGCAAATTGGCGTAACCCAGTTGACAGCCCAGACAACCTTGAGTGTCACCCCTGGCCAATCCCTGTTACTTCAGGTGGAAAAAGCCGGTAAGCTCCCTGAATTGCGCGTCCTCACTCAACCCACTCAAAAGGAGTTGACCGCTTGGGCATTGAAAAGCAACCTTCCGAGGCAACAGCCCCTGCCTCAACTGTTCAAAGCACTTACCCAGCTGGTCTCGGAACCACAGACAAAACCCCTACCTGAACCGGTCAGACAAGCGATCAGCCAGGTTTTGACAAGCGCCCTGTCGATCGACAAGCCTACCTTCAAAACTGAGTTGAATCAGGCATTGCAACTGAGTGGCAATCAGACTGAATCCCTACTGATTCGACAACTACCGGTGAATCAGGATCTAAAGCTCAATCTGCTCAGACTGATCAGCATCATCAAACCCTATCTTGCTCAATCATTTGAGGCTGCAGGTCTAAAGCTCCCCATGACCGGTGCTCCCGCAACCAGCCTAACCAATCCATCGTCACCTGCCCCGGCAGTAACATTACCCAACCAAATACTGCTATCCAACTCACAGGCAGCGTTACCGGCCCAGACCCTGGAAGCCAATCCCACTCTGAAGTTATTGCTCGATCTGTTCAAACATCTCGATGGCGCCATTGCCAGGATTCAAACCAACCAGCTGAGTTCACTGCCACCAACCGATGAGTCGGCCAAACAGATCTGGCAGTTCGAGCTGCCGATCCGCCATGAAAGCGGTTTTGACCTGTTTCACCTAAAAATTGCCAGGGATGGACAGCGGGGAGCTGCCACCCAATCCGGATGGCAGTTAATCCTGCACATGAACATAGACCCACTTGGACCGATGCGAATCAAACTGCATCTGATTGGCGAGAGCCTCTCAACCACCATCTGGTCGGAAAAACCGGATACATCGAAGCTGGTAAGCAGCCATCTGGACAGGTTGCGTATCGGTTTTGAAACCGCTGGCCTGGAGGTGAAGAAGCTGGAATCCTTCCAAGGTGCTGCGCAAAACGAAGAGCAGATACCCGGCGAACACTCACTACTCAACGAACAGGCATGAACAGAAAAGACCTGGACACCTCGGATCTTGCTGTCGCACTCAAATACGATGGGGAAAATGCCCCAAGGCTGACTGCGAAAGGCCGTGGTGAACTGGCTGAGAGAATCCTGGCTCTGGCGGAAGAGCACAATATACCATTGCATGAAGATGTGGAGCTTGCCGCCCTACTCTCACAGATACCGCTTGGAGATGAGATACCCCAGGCCCTCTATCGGGCAGTTGCAGAGGTGATTGCCTTCGCCTATCTGCTTTCCGGTAAACGTCCGCCTGGGTTTGAGGACCAATAACAAACCACCCCTTAGCAATCGTGGAGCGAATCATGTCTAGCAAACAAACCCTCTTGATCTGTACTCTCTTGGCAGGCTGTTTTTCACTTGCCATGAATCTGCAAGCTGAAGAGAAGGCCACTGAACAAACACCAACCATGCAGAACAAAACCTATACCGCAGGCAGTGACAGCAGACCGAAGCTCAGTCGAAAATGCGCTATCTACTCAGGCATCTGTCCAATGAACAAACGCAGTGAGGTCGGTGCATACTGCATCTGCAACACACCTTCAGGACCGATACACGGTGTTGTGATTCCCTAGTATGGTTGGACAGAAATAGACGCCTGGCTTGTGAGGTGGTTTAGCCTGACAAACGAGAAGCGACCGCCGCCCCTTACGCATGGTTAAAACCTCATCTCTGCTGAATCTTCTCAGCGGAAAACACCCCTCTGATCTGCTCAACCCGTTCGAGCGCATGGACATACATCGTATTCAGCTGTTCTACCGGAAGGAGTTTGGTGGATTCACTCATCCAGTGGCATCTTTCGAGATCGATAGCACACTGAAGACCATTACCGAATGGGCCTGAGTGTCGACCCAAGGCTTCGACCATATGGTCAGCCAATGGGATCTCTTCAAGCAGCTGTTCCATCGGTTGATTCAACATCGCGTCGAGGGTGGAAAGCAAGCCTACGGTATAGCCGCTATCAGGATGGCCAGAATTAAACTCATCGGCCAATGCTCTGCACATCTCTGCCCTGACCAGACTGGTGGTGATCAATTCAGGTGATGCCTCCTCCATACTGGCCATGATAAAAAGCGTCGACCAGGCCCGTAGGCGATTCAGGCCGATAAAAACAACCGCCTCCCGGATCGATGTTATCTTGCGTGTCAAGCCCTGGGCAGCAGAGTTTATGACCCGAAGCAACTTGAAACTCAAATTGGGATCGAGCTCAATCAGTTTGGCAACTTCCTCAATATCCGCATTGGGATCGTTGAGCTGAGCAATGGTTCTGAGCAGTATTTTTCTGTTACCCGGATTTCGCGTGGTGCTGAGAGTTTGGGGCTTGGCAAAGAAATAGCCCTGAAACAGGTTAAAACCAAGACGTTTTGCGGTTTCGAACTCCTCGCGGGTCTCCACTTTTTCCGCAAGCAGCGTTATACCGCGCCTCAGCAGATCATTGATTGGCTCAACATATTTCTCGAGATCCAGTCCCAGAATCTCGACCTTGATCAACGAACAGTATGGTAGCAAGGGTATCCAGCGTTCCTCGAACCGATAGTCGTCCAATGCGATCGCATAGCCTGCTTGATGGAGTTTTTTTATACCGTCAACAACGGCCGGTGTCAGATCAAAGTCCTCCAGAACCTCAATCACAATCTGCTGAGGATCAACCGGTAGTGAAGTAAACTCGGTAAAAAACCGCTGAGTCATATTGATGAAAACACGATGCTTACCAACCAGGCGATGCAGGCCAAACTCCAGAAAACTGTTCAGCACAGTACGGGCAGTTGCCACATCGCCATCAAAATCCTGCTGCGAGTCAGAGATTGATCGATAGAGCAGCTCATACCCATAGACGTTCAGGTTTTTGTCAAGAATAGGCTGGCGACCCACCTGAACCACTTCCGGGGGCAGATGCAATTCGGTGTCTGGCATCGATTCACTCATGTTGTTTATCATACATAAGTTGGTGTTCTCAGTCCTTCACTTGAATATAGTTCACACTATCCTCACCATAGTCACAGAACGGTGTGTCAGCCGAACATTCAGTCTGAGCAACACTGAAATCCTCTGTTTTAGCCAGCAATTCATTACACAACGGGTAAAACGGAATCCATTTTACTTACAAATACCCTTGATGGATCAAACATTGTATGAGGAATTAGGTCTGGTTGTTCCGACAGAACAACCAGCGAACTGTTCAGCGAGATCGGCAAGTGTAACGTCTTCCTGGATGTTTAATAACAGACGCCAGCTGTGGGATTTTACACATGGTATAGCCGATGGATTGAGGCATGACTGGAGGGAATGAGTGTGATTAAAAAGCCCTATTAACGATTTCTTTGATTATGCTCGTCGCTCTCTTTCTGCTCTCTGCGATCTTCATTTTTCTGTTCTTCTTCACGATAACGATCGAGCACTTTATTCAGTGCCTGAGTACGACTGTGTTTCTGTTTCCAATTGGTTTTCTGGCTATTGTGATTGACCATACTGGCGGCAACGACCTGTTGCTGCTGATTGATCGCCTCATCCAACTTCGCAAGAAAGGTTCGGTACTCCTGCAGTTGTGTGGATGTCATCCCTTCCCGCGCCATCAGCTCAAAGCGCTCCAGATACTCTTGATGGTATTGCTTCAGCTGTTTTAGCTTCGCCTCCTCCTGCTCAAGATTCTTACGCGCCTTTCCCATCGTGCGCGCTGCATTCTGCTCCTTGGAGTGTGCGAATCTCTGTACTGGCTTGAGTCGTTTCGAAGGCGACATAGTCGATTCTCAGTTTGTTATTCCACAGGATTCGGCAGATTCAAACCTGCCGGCATCTCTGCTTCTGGCTCAAGTTCAGCTGGAAACAGGGTTTCAAGATCTTCAAGACTCTGCGCCAGAGTCACCGGTGTATGCATGTCCTGGCGTAAAAACTCATTCAGCGCCGGCATCGCTGAAATCGCAATATCGATCTGTTCATCACTACCAGGCTCATAAGCGCCAACACTGATCAAGTCTCTGTTCTGCTGATATAGAGAGTATAGATGCTTAAACGAGCGCGCGGCATCCTGATGGCTATAGCTGGTGATATCGTTCATTGCACGACTGATTGAGGCTTCAATATCGATGGCAGGATAGTGGCCGGCATCCGCCAATTGTCGGGAGAGTACAATATGTCCATCCAAAATTGCCCGCGCGGCATCGGCGATCGGATCATTTTGATCGTCACCTTCAGTCAGGACCGTATAGAATGCGGTAATTGAACCGCCACCTTTATCCCCATTACCGGCCCGCTCCACCAGTTGCGGCAGTTTGGCAAAAACCGAAGGGGGATAACCCTTGGTGGCCGGCGGTTCATGGATGGCCAGGGCAATCTCACGCTGCGCCTGGGCATAGCGGGTAAGTGAGTCCATCAGCAGCAATACATGTTTGCCCTGTTCTCTGAAGCTCTCGGCAATACTGGTGGCGAGCATGGCGCCATGCATTCTTCGCAGCGGTGGATTGTCGGCTGGCACAGCAACCACGACGGCACGCTTCAATCCCTCTTTTCCCAGGATATTTTCGACAAACTCCTTCACCTCTCGACCACGTTCACCGATCAATCCCACCACGGTGACATCCGCATTGGTGTAGCGTGTCATCATACCCAGCAGCACACTCTTACCAACACCGGAGCCGGCAAAAAGACCCAGTCGCTGGCCCCGGCCGACACTCAGCAGTG
>JAHRHW010000200.1 GCA_019100305.1 Candidatus Thiodiazotropha taylori
GGAGGTGGAGCAGCAGCCACACATGATACATTCGTAGAGCCCATCCAGTTTGTCCCGGTCTTCCGGAGATTGCAGAATCTCCTGTTCCGGCATCGGCTCCTTACGGATCAACCAGGGATCGACCTGTTTGTATTGAGCATAGAACTGACTCATATCCACAACCAGATCGCGGATCACCGGACGACCGGGAAAAGGCCTGACCTCAACCGGCTCCTTCAATTCGCTCAAGGGTGTGATACAGGCCAGCTTGTTGCTGCCGTTGACGTTCACCCCATCAGAGCCACACACACCCTCACCGCAGGAGTGTCTGAAGGTAAAGGACTCATCCTGATCCTGCACCGCCAGCAGGGCATCGCGTAACATCATGCCTTGACGGGTTTCAATCTCGAACTCCTGCATATAGGGTTCGTTGTCGGTTTCAGGGTTGTAGCGATATACGCTGACTTTCATATTCAAACCTCATCACTTGTTTGCGTTTTGATTTGGCTGTTATGCAACGACCCGCACACAGCACAGTTGCCAAAACGAACTCAATCAGTAGACACGCTCTTTCGGTGGAAAACTCTCCACTGTCAGCGGTTGAGAGCGCACACCCTTGTATTCCAGCTTATCGCTCTCTTTCCAGTACAAGGTATGCTTCATCCATTCCCCATCCTCCCGTTTCGGAAAATCGGGTCTGGAGTGGGCACCCCGACTCTCCTTGCGGTGCAGTGCTGAGACCGCAATCGAGAGTCCCACATCGATCAGGTTCTCCAGCTCCAGCGCCTCGGTACGGTTGGTATTGAAGGTAGCGGAGTGATCGGTCAGGCGCACGTCCTTGAGTTTGTCACGAATCGCTTTCACCTTCTCGACACCATCCGCCATCATATCCTCAACTCTGAATACACCGGCATGATCCTCCATGGTCTTGCGGAACTCCTTACGCAGTTCGCTGACGGTGATACCCTCGCCTTTGACATCCCACCTTTCCAGCCGGTCGACAGCTTGAGCAACACTCTCATCATGCAGTGGACGATGCGCGCTGTTCTGCTTTACGTAATCAATGATGTTGTGTCCCGCCAGACGACCGAACACCAGGATATCGAGCAGTGAATTACCACCCAGACGGTTGGCGCCATGCACGGAAGCACAGGCGCACTCACCGGCTGCGTATAAGCCAGGTAGCGGATCACCATCATCACTGGCCTCTGGCATCACCCGACCGAAACGATCTGTAGGTATACCACCCATCACATAGTGGGCGGTTGGAAAGACCGGAATCGGATCCTGCACCGGATCGACACCGGCAAAGATCTTGGAGCTTTCGCGTATGCCGGGCAGACGCTTGGCGATCACATCTTCACCGAGGTGATCCACCTTCAGCATCACATGATCTCCATCCGGACCACAGCCCCGCCCTTCTCTGACTTCGGTGACGATGGAACGCGCAACCACGTCCCGACTGGCCAGATCTTTTGCGTTGGGGGCGTATTTCTCCATGAAGCGCTCACCATCCTTGTTGATCAGATAGCCACCCTCACCACGAACACCTTCCGTGATCAGCATTCCCTTACCGGCAATGCCGGTTGGGTGAAACTGGAAGAACTCCATATCCATCAGCGGTAATCCGGCGCGCAGCGCCATCGCCATGCCATCACCGGTGTTGATGTGGGCGTTACTGGTGGTACGGAATACCTGTCCGCAACCGCCAGTGGCCAGCAGGGTAGTCTTCGACTCGATCAACAGCGGTTCACCGGTGGCAATATTCAGCACCAGAGCACCCAGTACGATCCCCTCTTCATCCTTGATCAGATCGACCGCGAAGTACTCATCATAGAAGTGGGTTTTGGCGCGAATGTTCTGTTGGTAGAGGGTATGCAGTATGGCGTGACCGGTACGGTCGGCCGCCGCACAGGTTCGTGCCGCCTGGTCCCCACCGAAATTCTGACTCTGGCCGCCAAACGCCCGCTGGTAGATCTTGCCATTCGGCAACCTGGAGAACGGTACCCCGTTGTGTTCGAGTTCATAGACCGTGGGTATTGCTTCACGGCACATGTACTCGATGGCGTCCTGATCCCCCAGGTAGTCCGATCCTTTCACGGTATCGAACATGTGCCAGTGCCAGTTGTCCGGCAATACATTGGCCAAAGCCGCATTTACACCACCCTGGGCTGCCACCGTATGGGAACGGGTAGGAAAGACCTTGGATACAACAGCCACCTTCAGATTTGCGTTGGCCAATTGAAGCGCTGCATTCAGACCAGCGCCACCGGCGCCCAGAATGAGTGTATCGAATCGTTGTTTTTCAAGTGCCATGTATGAGTAACCCTTTCTGTTCAGGCGACGTGCGCGAGAGTGATGACCTGCAGCACCCAAAGTGCGCAGCCGATAAGTACAAAGCCGATCACGGTCAGTACTGAGACACGAATCGCGGTTGGATGAACGTAGTCGATCACCACATCACGTATCCCGACCCAGGCATGAAGCAGTAGTGAGGCAAAGAACAGCAGCAGACCGAATCCCACCAGAGGTTGTGCCACCCAGCTCTGCCAGGCCGCATGATCCGCCGGCGCATTGGCTATGAAATGCAACAGCATATAGAGGAAAAAAAGTAACAGATAGATGGCACTGGCACGCTGTAGAAACCAGGCTCTCAAACCGCTTGCACGACGACTCATAGCAGACCTCCCAGCAGCATCAGCGCGACTACCGGAGCAGCCACGGTGACGGCTAAGGCGGTCTGACGAAACAGGGGCTTTTCAACACCGATATCGATGTCGATCAAAAGGTAGCGGATACCTGCCAACAGATGGTGCACCAAGGCCCACAACATCAGAAACAGAATCAGTTTGACCAATCCCAAGTCGAGTATGGCTTTTGCCGCTGCAAACCCATCCACCCCCGAAAGAGAGAGATCAAACAGATAGATCAACAAGGGAATGGAGAGCACCATGACCACACCGGTTGCCCGATGAATGATCGACATGATGCCTGCCATAGGCAGACGTATTTTAAAAAGATTAAGAAACACAGGTCTTGGTTTCGTGTCTAGCATAGTGTCTTATTCCAAATAAAATTCAAAATAAACTTGGGGGACTAGTGGGTCCGACTGATCGTTGCCTTATCTATCATGTGGCCCACTAGATTATTAACAGTTCATTGAAATCCGTTTTACCAACCAGCAAACCTGCAACTGGTTTTAATCGACATCCTTAGTCAATCACGCTTCATCATGCAACTGGCACGCACAGACGCCAGTGCGGTCATATTCAGAAGTCCGCGAACGCTGATACTCGGCGTCACAATATGAGCTGACTTGGCCGTGCCGATCAGGATCGGGCCGATGGCGATACCTTCGCCTAAAACTTTCAACATATTGAAGGCGATATTTGCCGCATCCTGATTCGGCATCACCAACAGATTAGCGCTGTCTTTCAAACGCGAATTTGGAAAGCGGCTGCTGCGCAGCTCTTCCGAGAGTGCCAGATCAGCGTGCATCTCGCCTTCGATCTCAAGATCGGGCATACGCTGCCGGACCAGTTCAAGCACCCGTTGCATTTTTCCGGCAGAAGGTGAGTCGTGACTGCCAAAATTCGAATGTGAGACCAGCGCCACCTTAGGCTGCACTCCAAACCACAGCACCTCTTCAGCACACAGAGAGACAATCTCAGCCAGATCCTCCGCAGAGGGATCTTCCTGCACATAGGTGTCCGCCATGAACAGGGTACCTGAATGCAACACCAGGGCATTCATGGAAGATAGCTTATTTATGCCACTTTCGGTACCGATGATTTCTGTGACAT
Organism: Candidatus Thiodiazotropha taylori; assembly: GCA_019100305.1. Taxonomy (GTDB): domain Bacteria; phylum Pseudomonadota; class Gammaproteobacteria; order Chromatiales; family Chromatiaceae; genus Thiodiazotropha. Next base: position 3,783 of record JAHRHW010000200.1, read on the forward strand.
TCTGAAGATGCTTGCGGTAACGGCCAACCGTACCACAAATCATTGCGTCAACTTCACCTATAGAAAGCATTATCGCAGCCAATACTGTTGGATTGCGATTCAGATATTTCCTTGCCTCTTTTGGTGAAAATCCTCCCCTTTGAACCATTTCGAAGAAGGTTTTGGCATGTAACTCAAAGTTTGGATTATCGAGTTGATCAACCACTTCAAAATCACTGTTTTCAGTCAGGCGCAGTCCCAACTGCTCAATCCGTTGCAGTATCACTTTGCGACGTCCAATCAGTACCGGCCTGGCGATACCCTGGTCGACTGCCTGCTGTGCCACCTCCAGCACCCGCTCTTCTTCACCCTCCGCGTAGACGATACGGCGGATATCCGCACGGGCACGTTCAAACAGCGGACGCATGGTCAGGCTGGTGCGAAACACCCGGTGCTGCAAACGGGCACGATAACTCTCCAGGTCTTCGATCGGTCTCAGCGCTACACCGGAATCCATAGCCGCCTTTGCAACAGCACAGGGAACAGAGACCATAAGCCGCTGATCAAAGGGTTTGGGAATCAGATACTCCGGACCAAACTGCAGGGATTGTCCACCATAAGCCGATCGAACCACATCTGAGGATTCCGCCTGGGCAATCTCGGCAATCGCCTTTACACAAGCCATTTTCATGGCGCTGTTGATCTCTGTCGCCCCCACATCCAGTGCCCCTCTGAAGAGAAAGGGAAAGCAGAGTACGTTGTTCACCTGATTCGGGTAGTCGGTCCGTCCAGTCGCCAGAATCGCATCGGGTCGTACCCTTTTCGCCTCCTCTGGCGATATTTCAGGGGTGGGATTTGCCAGTGCCATGATCAATGGATTGGACGCCATCCTCGGCAACCAGTCGGCTTTCAGGACACCGGCCGCAGAGAGACCGAGAAACAGGTCGGCACCATCCAGAGCCTGCTCCAGGGTACGTAGCTCGGTATCAACGGCATACTCCGACTTGTAGGGATCCATCTCCTCATTGCGGCCCTTGTAGACCACACCGGCGATATCGGTAACGATGATGTTTTCCTTTTTCAAGCCCAGATCCACCAGCAATCCCAGGCAGGCCAAGGCGGCCGCGCCGGCACCGGCAGTGACCAGTCTGATGTCACCGATATCCTTACCGACCACCTTAAGACCATTCAGTATGGCGGCACAGACAACAATGGCAGTCCCATGTTGATCATCATGAAAGACAGGGATATTCATCCGCTCCTTGAGTGCCTTTTCTATGATGAAACACTCCGGCGCTTTGATATCTTCCAGATTGATACCGCCGAAACTGGGTTCAAGGCGGGCAACCGTCTCAATGAACTGATGGGGATCCAGCTCATCGACCTCAATGTCGAAAACGTCAATATCCGCAAACTGCTTGAATAGTACCGCCTTACCTTCCATCACCGGCTTTGAGGCCAGACTGCCGATTGCCCCCAGGCCCAATACCGCTGTGCCATTGGAGATCACCGCAACCAGATTGCCTCTGGCGGTGTAGTCAGCGGCACGATTGGGGTCCTCAGCAATCTCTTCACAGGCAGCGGCAACACCCGGTGAATAGGCCAAGGCCAGATCATGCTGATTGGCCATTGGTTTGGTCGATTTGATTTCAAGCTTACCGGGCTTGGGGGATCGATGATAATCGAGCGCCGCCTTTCTCAACTCTTCAGACATACTAAATAAAAATTCCAGGTTTAACGGTTACAGTTTGGCACCACCACTACAGGGAGGTGACTGACTTGGGTCACATGACGAACTGTGGATCCTAACAAACCAATTCGAATAAATCCTTTACCGCAGCTTCCAAACACAAGGTTGCCCGCATCATGTTTTTCAGCCTACTGAGGAATGCTGTCGGCCGCATGACCGATGGTGACCAGTATCTGTATAACTTTGGAACGCCTCTCTTCGATGAGTTGCATCTCAACATGACAGATAAGTCCGCAGATGCTTCTTCATCTTTATTACGGACTCAACTACTCCTTCGTCTTCAAGATTTTCGATCTTATTTCCTGGCAGATAGGTTGAGTGCACCGCTTTACAAGTGCCACCCAATGGTTACAGGACAGGCAACAGTCAGAGGTTCCATTAATGAATCCAAAAATCATGGATTCGATCTCAAACAGCAAAAAAGGGGCCAAAACCGACCATATGCAACAAAAACAGTTTGCCACTGGGGATGAGTCAGTTTGGGATGGTGTCAGAAATGGAAAAATCGGTGGATTACCGCCAATTTCGAGGAATAAGAGAGTGAGATTCCCACCCATTTATTCGACCGAATACCTTAATTTAGCAGCGGTTATACATCCCGCATGTGCCAGCTTGAGATGTTACTGATCAGCTGGCAATCAGGCTATCAAGAAAAATGTCTATCTGTCTGTAACCACAGCTACTGATCTGCCGTGTCTTTCCAGGAGACATCCCAGGGACTGTTAAGCCAGCGACTGGCCCGTTCTGAAAAACCGGATTCATCCGCCGGCTCTGCTACCCCGGTTATCTCGATGGTCTCTGCGACCTCGACATCCTCTACATCCACAATCTCTTCAGCCTCTGCGACGAAACTGAGCTTAGACAGGGAGGCGCCGGCGTTGAGTAGCTTTTTATCCTGTTCCAGGTTCGATACCACCCCTTTGAGGATCTCCTTCATGCCATCCGGGTAGTCGGGATTGTCCAGCATGCCCTGGACATCCGCTTGCATCTCATCAATCTTCTCTCCAGCCTGTTTCCTCTGCTGTTTCTCCTGGTTGTCCAGATCGAATAGTTGCCTTTTCATCACCTCGGGAGAGACCGGAATCGTTGCACCGGGGGTGGGTACACCCCGCTTGCGCAGCAGTACCCGCATCGATACGGCGGTCTGAGCCGTGCGCTTGAACTCATCCAGCATATCAAGTGGACTTTCAGAGGCCTCCTCATCATCACTGGAGAGTGAGATGAATTCAATGTTCTCATCCTTGGAGTAGTCCAGCCCGGAATATTGCATAATCTTTTCCAGCTGGCTTTTGATGAGAGTCTCGAGGTTAGTGTAGTAGAGCTGCACCTGCTTGATTGGCAGATTGCGCAGACTGTCACTCAGGGAACTGTAGAGATTGAGGGCATCTTCGGGGAGCTCCTTGGATGCAACGCCCAATACCAACACCGCATTCAGACTCTCCTGCATACTCTCTAAAGCATTTGTGATTTCAACAATCTGCTGAAGGATTTTGCGCTTGCCCTCTAGTTTGGCAATATCATTCTGCATGCTTTGGTTGAGTGGGTCGTTTGAAGACATCTCGGCTCCTTTCCCATTTCGATATTAAACTGCAAAACCCCTACCAAACAAGATCTTATGTACTTTTTCAGTACATCAATAAACTTGTTCTGGAATCACACTGTTGGTTCTGCAAGCTGCCTCTCTCTTGGGCCTGTTAAGCGCGCTCCCATGGGTCCTGATGCCTCTAATTCGTGCTACACGGGCAGCAGGAACCGATGGATTGTTTTTAAACCGGCCCATAAATTGTAGCGGCAAAACAACCGGCCGCTTAAATGAAATAGGTTCCCGAACGACCTTTTGAAAAGTGCAGGAAAACCATTGGCCATCACTTGCCAGGTGTGGTTGAGGCAGTCCACTCAGTGGCGTCAACCGGACAGGCCATCACTTTCGAGCAATCGATGCTGATTTGCGGCAAATCACCAGGCTAATCAGTGCCCAGAGGTGCGTATGATATCGGCCAATTGATGGGCGAACGATCGGGCCACCTGATGCTGACCCAATTCGTTCAGATGACCACCGTCGGAGCTGTACTCCTCCAGCAGGGCATTGTTGACCACGCCCTGCATTTTGAAGGACTCACGATGGCCGTTGCTGCCTGTGGCTTCCGCAGCAGCGATATCGATGACCTGATCCTGCCCGTAGGTTTCGATCAATAACCGGTTGTACTGATTGCGCTGGAAGTTATCCAGTTTGCTGTTGTTCTTCTTACCCAACAGTTTTCCAACCAGCTCTTTCAATCGGATATCCAGAGTGCTCGGGCTGCATCTGACAGGAATGGTGCTGTGGATGAAGCGAATCTGCGGATGATTTTCCATCAGCCGATCCAGGGTAAATCGATAGACCCGGAACAGATTCTCAATGTCTGTATTGCGATTGACATCGATATAGCAGAATTTGAACAGAGCAAAATCGACTTTATCCGACAGCTGTTGATCGATGATCCGCTCGAAATCCCGGCACTTGCTGACCGGTTT
>JAHRHW010000020.1 GCA_019100305.1 Candidatus Thiodiazotropha taylori
GACTGGAGAACCTGGGGTGCCTGTGACAATACGGTCTGTCGCTATGAAGGCGGAGACTATTGGCCGGATGGCACTGACTCCTTCAAGATCGGTGATCCTCCTTTCCACCGTGAAGATGAGTGGATCAGTGTGGAGCTTGAAGCCAATGCCCGTACCGGTATCATCAGACTCTATATCACCACACAGGATGGTGAGCTGAACGGCCTCTATGTCCAGCAGACCATGAGTACACCGGGTGGTGAGTTCAACTATGTTGACATCATAGGTGGTTACTTCAACAGTGCCGCCCCTGCCAGTCCCGATAACTATTTCATCATCGATGAACTGGTGATCGATGACAGCTATATCGGACCGCCTGCCGGGTTTATCGTGGGAAACCCACCCAATCCCCCAATTCTTGAGTGATCCTACTTGAATAGTTGCAGAAAAACCCTGATCCCCGGATCAGGGTTTTTCTATTCCGTGATGGTTTTTTCGATACGCTCGGAGATCGGGCTGTTCAAGCCGTCGGTGTCGTAGGCCACAATTCCGAAAAAGTAACTGCCGGCCGTCATGCTGGAGAGGTCGTAGGAGGTGACGTGGCCCTCCTCGATATCGGCAATCAACTCCAGATTGTTTGACGAAGGGCCACTGTAGATTTTATATCCCGCAAGCTCGCTGAGATCCAGGAAACTGCCATCCGTTCTTGTGGATGGGGCAACCCAGCTCAACTGCTGTGCCTGATTATCCGGTGGATTGACAGGGGTATTGTCGTCATCTCCACCACCGCCACCACCACCCCCACAGGCGGTTACCCCACAGGCAAGTACGACTAATGTGTAAAGTGCTGATCTGTTCATGGTTTCCTACCACTGTTTTCAGTTGCCAGAATCCGTTGTTGAGATGTTACAGCACAGAATGGCTTTAGCACGGTAATTTGCACATTTCTGTGGAAGCGCTATTTACCACGCACTCACCCTAATTATACAAAATAATGCTCAACATCGATCGGAATTTCGCAATCTTTGATACAGGCCCCGGCCATCTTTTGGAGGTTCTCCCCAAGGTTTCACTGCCATTGATCCTTACAATGGTAATTAGTTCACCGGATCCGGAAAATTCACTCTCTATTGACAGCGTCAATCACCATCCCGGTCAGGGTCCATTAACACGAATCCAATTGGCCCAGCAGGGCCGAAGCCCTGGACCAGTATCCGGTTCATGATAATTCCTGGGCCTATGGAAACGGTGTGATGAGCTTCAATTTTCCGCCTGTTCAGTGGTTTCCGGCATTCGGTTCATGACGGCGTCTTTCAGACAATTGAGCGTGGTATCGGACCAGATAGGCTTATTCTGACGATCCGTGATGAAAAAGATATCCTCCACCCGGGCTCCCAGGGTGGTGATCTTCGCATGCTGCAGGCGGATATTACACTCAGCAAAGGCTTGCCCTACATCGGAGAGTAGACCTGGCCGGTCCAGTGTCACCAGTCGCATGATGGTACGTTCCAGGGTGGGTTCCTGGTTGAAATAGATTTCTGTGGAGTTATCGAAGTGTTTGTTCTGTCTGGGAATTCTCCGACTTACGTTGAGTGGTTGATCACCTTCCTGGCATATCCCTTCCCGCAGAGTATTGACGATCTCCTCACTGCGTAGACCGAATTCAACCGGTGAGCCGTCCTGTTCGAGAACCAGATAGGAGTTGAGTGAGAAGCCGTTTGAGGTACTCATTACCCGGGCATTGACGATGGACAGGGAGAGTTGGTCGAGGAGGGTGGTCGTGACGGCGAACAGGTTGTCCCTGTCGATGCCGTAGTAGAGCACCTCGGTTCCTCCCCGCTTCTGGGTTTGACGCATCTGAACCAGCGGAAATGAGCCCACAGGAGCCTGCAGGATGGATCGGCTGTGACGCTGGATGGCATTCGGCGAATGGGTGAGGAAATATTCATGGGTGAAGGTGGACCAGAGTTGTCTTACCTCCGTTTCATCGATCTCCTGCTTTTTCAATTGATGCAGTGCGGCCTGCTGTTTTTCCTGAATCAGCTCCTCCTGGGCGAGGGGATTCTCCAGGCCGCGAATCAGTGCTCGACGGGTGGCGTTGAACAGATCTCTGAGCAGGGAATCCTTCCAGGAGTTCCAGGCAGCCGGATTGGTGGCGCGGCTGTCAGCGAAGGTGAGCAGGTAGAGATAGGTCAGTCGGTTCAGGTCGCCGACCAGGGCAGCAAACTCCTGAACCACCTTCGGGTCGGTGATATCTTTACGCTGTGCTGTCATCGACATTACCAGATGGTTACGCACCAGCCAGCTGACCAATTGACTGTCATATTCGCTCAGGTGGTGGAGGCGACAGAAGTTGTAGGCGTCCACCGCACCTAGCTCTGAGTGGTTGCCGCCTCGGCCTTTGGCAATGTCATGGAACAGGGCGGCCAGATAGATCAGCTCTTCCTTTGGCAGGGTTTTCGCCAGTTGAGTGCAGAAGGGGTATTCATCTGCAAACCGATCGACACTCAATCGGCGGATATTCCGGACCACCATCAGGGTGTGTTCATCGACTGTATAGACGTGGAACAGATCGTATTGCATGCGCCCGACAATGTTTTCGAACATCGGGATATAGGCGGCCAATACCCCATAGATATTCATACGACGTAACACTCTGGTGAGCCCCACTGGCTGACGAAGGATCTCCATGAAAAGACTCTGTGCCCGGATATCCTGGCGAAACGCCTCATCGATCAGGTAGGTATGGTTTCTGATCAGACGGATGGTGCTGGCCCTGACCCCGATCAGGTCCGTGTGCTCCTGCATCACCAGAAACATCTCCAGCAGAGCGTTAGGGTAGCGCTTGAAGACGCTCTCATGGGTCACTTCCAGAAATTGGCTGCGCTGCTGAAAGCGCTGATTGAGCTTGGTTGGCTCACCGAGCTCGTCTTTCAACAGAATGCTCTCCTGAAAGTGCTGCAGTAGCATTTCGTTGAGTCGACTGAGCTCCATTACCGTGCGGTAGTAGTCTCGCATGAAGCACTCGACAGCCAGGTTGGCATGATCGGCGTCATAACCAAGATAACTGGCGAGGGTGCGCTGATGATCGAACAGCAACCGGTCATCACAACGTCCGGTCAGCAGATGCAGGGCAAAGCGAACCCGCCAGAGGTGATTCTGTCCCTCGATCAGGGTCTGGTACTCGGCTTCGGTAAGGAACTTATGTTTGACCAGATCGTGCAGGTCACGGATCTGGAAATGGCGTTTGGCGACCCAACCGATCATCTGAATATCCCGCAATCCACCGGGGCTCTCTTTAAGATTGGGTTCGAGATTGCTTAGGCTGCAGCCCTGCTTGGTATGGCGTTTACGCTGCTCATTCCATTTCGCCTCAAAAAACTCATCGCTGTTCCACATCTTGTCGGGAGCGATTACCAGCAGCATGTTCTCAAATAGCGCCACTGAACCGGTCAGCAGTCGTGCTTCGATCAGATTGGTGATGACCGTGATGTCCTGCCTGGACTCACGCTCCGCATCATCGATGGTTCTGACGCTCTGTCCGATCTCCAGGCCGATATCCCAGAGCAGGGTCAGAAACTGCTGTAGCTGGTTCTCAAAGGATTCAAACTGACTCTCATGCTCAAGCAGGATCATGATGTCGATGTCCGAGGCGGGGTGGAGCTCCCCCCGGCCATAGCCCCCGACCGCAACCAGGCAGGCCGCTGCCTGGTCGGAAAAATATCGGTTCCAGGCCTGTTTCAAAATCTCATCGATCAGATTGGCCCGCTCGGCAACCAGCTCACTGGTGGGCGTCTGTCCTGTGGTAAAGCGTTCATTGACATCCTCAACATAGCGTTTCAGATAGTCTTTACAGGGTTGGATTGGGGAGACGTCGTGGGTGAACGCCTCTCTCAGGGCCGCATAGTCAATCATAGTACACAGTATAGAGGCAGTAGGTCTCAGGCCGTAAGAGAATAATCCGCAAATGGATACCAATCATCGCAAACCGAGACCAGCGTGGAAAATTATTCGCGGCATTTGCGCTATTGGCGTCGATTAGCGGTTAATCGGGGTGCAGCACGGATTTCCCTCTTCAGTGTAAGACCCCTCCCGACGGGAATTGACTCCCGGTTAGCAACGACTTGCCCGCTCTTCCTCGCGCAGAGTCAGCACTTCAAAACCGTTCTCGGTAACCAGGATGGTGTGTTCAAATTGCGCTGAAAGGCTACGATCCCGGGTGATCACAGTCCACCCGTCCGGCTTCAATTTGACCTGTTGTTTGCCCGCATTGACCATCGGTTCAATGGTGAAGCACATACCGGGCTGCAGAACCATGCCGGTGCCGGATTGGCCGTAGTGCAACACCTGCGGATCCTCATGGAACTCCTTGCCGATACCATGACCGCAATACTCTCTGACCACACTGTAGTGGTGATTTTCGACAAAGGTCTGGATGGCGTTACCGATATCGCCGAGCCGGCAGCCTGGCTCTACCTTATTGATACCCAGCCATAATGCATCCTGGGTGACATCGATCAGTCGCTTGGCAAGAATTGAGGGCTGGCCGACGGTGAACATCTTGCTGGTGTCGCCATGGTAACCGTGCTTGATCACGGTGATATCGATGTTCACGATATCGCCCTTTTTAAGACGTTTTTCGTTGGGAATTCCGTGGCAGACAACCTGGTTGACCGAAGTACAGATGGATTTTGGAAAGCCCCGGTAGTTCAGCGGTGCCGGAATGGCCTGCTGCTGATCGACGATATAGTCGTGGCAGATGCGATCCAGTTCCAGGGTTGTCACGCCGGGCTGTACATGAGGGGCAATCATCTCCAATACCTCAGCCGCAAGCTTGCCGGCCTGTCTCATCTTTTCTATCTCTTGCGCTGTTTTTATTGTGACGCCCATGTGAAATCGCTTGAAAGTCCGGGAAGTTAAACCTGAATCCGAAGGTTATTGGCGAGTGCGGCAAGATTGTCGCAACAAGCCGGTTATGGTATAAAACGCCCCGCTGAATCGCAAACGCTTCAGCATTCCAAGTCCGCGGAGGCCCTAGGGTTATTCTCGCGGGTAGAAAACACACACATATCGTCACATGGTCCTGGGTGCCTTGGAAGATACTGAGTATTACTAAGTTTTGCTTATTAATCAGTATCATAAGGTTGGATTATGGGGTATGTGGAGGTTTAACCCGATACATATCAGGAGTCACTCATGAGTGAAGTATCAATGCGCCAAATGCTTGAGGCAGGCGTACATTTTGGTCATCAGACCCGTTACTGGAACCCGAAAATGGGTTCTTACATATTTGGACATCGCAATAAGATCCACATCGTCAATCTGGAAAAGACGATGCCCCTTTTCAAGGATGCGATGAATTTCGTCGGTTCCCTCTCTGCCAACGGCGGCAAGGTTCTGTTTGTCGGCACCAAGCGTGCGGCGCAGTCCGTGGTACGCGAAGAGGCGGAGCGTTGCGATATGCCTTTCGTCAACCATCGCTGGTTGGGCGGCATGCTGACCAATTTCAAGACCATCAAACAGTCCATCAAGCGACTCAAAGAGCTTGAGGCGATGTTCGAAGACGGCAGTGTTGAGCAGCGTTTCAACAAGAAAGAGGCGCTCGGATTGAGTCGCGAGCTGGAGAAGCTGGAGCGCAGCCTCGGCGGTATCAAGAACATGAACGGTCTACCGGACGCCCTCTATATCATCGATGTAGGTCACGAGAAGAATGCAGTGGCTGAAGCCCGTAAACTGGGTATTCCGGTGATCGGCGTAGTGGATACCAACAATGATCCGGATGATATCGATTACGTGATTCCAGGCAACGATGATGCGATTCGCGCGATTCAGCTCTATGTGCAGGGTGCTTCGGCAGCGATTCTGGAAGGTCGCGCCAGTGCCGCAAACAGTGTGGCGGCAAACAGCAACGAGGAGTTTGTCGAGGTAGCGCCTGATCAGGCCTGAACCATCGGCAAAGTAACCGGACTCTCGGGAGTCCGGTAAGCATTCTCTTGTAAGACAGTTTTACTACTTAAATATTAAAGGTAGGCGTATTATGGCAATTACAGCCTCTCTGGTGAAAGAGCTGCGTGATCGTACCGGCGCAGGGATGATGGAGTGTAAAAAGGCATTGGTCGAGTCCAATGGCGATGTGGATGCAGCCATCGAACAGATGCGCAAATCCGGTCAGGCGAAGGCGGCTAAAAAAGCGGGCCGCATCGCGGCAGAGGGTATCATCGTGTTGAGCTTCAACGATGACAATACCCAGGGCGCAATGGTTGAGGTCAATTGTGAAACCGATTTTGTCGGCAAGGACGACAATTTCACCTCTTTCGCAAAGGCCGTTGCAGAGCGTGTTCTGGCAGGTGGCGCAGACGATGTCGCTGCTTTGATGGAGCAGCCGCTGCATGAAGGTGAAGAGACCACTGTCAATCAGGCCCGTGAGGCCCTGGTCTCAAAACTCGGCGAAAACATGAATGTACGCCGTTTCATCCGTTTCAATGCCTCCTCCGGTACGCTGGTCAGCTATCGTCACGGCGTGCGTATCGGTGTGGTACTCGAGCTCGACGGCGGTGATGATGAGTTGGGACGCGATCTGGCGATGCACATTGCGGCGACCAATCCGGTCTGCCTCTCTGCAGACCAGATGCCACAGGATATGATGGACAAAGAGCGTGAGATCGTCACTGCTCAGGCGAAAGAGAGCGGCAAGCCGGATGAGATCATTGCCAAAATGGTCGAAGGCCGGATGCGCAAGTATCTCGCTGAGAACACCCTGATGGGTCAGGCGTTCGTCAAGGATCCAGATACCAGCGTGGAAAAGCTGCTGAAAAGCAAAAATGCACAGATTGTGGATTACAAACGCTTTGAAGTTGGTGAAGGTATCGAGAAGAAGCAGGAAAACTTTGCTGAAGAGGTCATGGCTCAAGCCAAGATGTCTTGATTTTTCTGCGCCAAGCCCATGGGCTTAGTGGAGAGGCATCGATCGCAATCCGATGCCTTTCCACAGCCAGCCACTGTGGTGGCTGGTCACCATTAATAACAGACCCCAGGATAGGGATGATATGAGTGCGCTAATTAGCCAACGCATCTTGCTCAAACTGAGTGGCGAGGCCCTGATGGGAGAGGGGGACTTCGGTATTGATCCTGGAGTGCTTCAGCGGGTTGCTGAGGAGATCAGGGATCTGATCGATGCCGGCATTCAGATGGGGGTTGTGATCGGTGGCGGTAACATCTTTCGTGGTGCAGGTCTGGCTCAGGGTGGCTTTGACCGGGTGCGCGGCGATCAGATGGGCATGTTGGCCACCGTAATGAATTCACTGGCGATGCAGGATATGCTCTCCCGCCTGGGAGTGGATGCCGATGTCTACTCGGCGCTTGCGATGCCCGATGTCTGCGAACCTTTCACTGCGAGAGATGCAAGACGTAGCCTGGATCAGGGCCGGGTTGCCATTCTCGCGGCAGGAACCGGCAATCCCTACTTTACCACTGACTCCGCTGCCAGCCTGAGAGCGGTGGAGATCAAAGCGGATCTGCTGATCAAGGCGACCAAGGTGAATGGTGTCTATTCAGCCGACCCGATGAAGGATCCCCAGGCAACCTTCTATCCCCGTTTGACATACGATCGCGCTTTGGCGGAAAACCTTCAGGTCATGGATGCCACGGCAATCGTTCTGTGCCGGGATAACGGTATGCCCCTGCGAATCATGAACATAAACGACCCGGGTGCTCTCATGCGCTTGATGCATGGAGAGGCAATTGGCTCCCTGGTGGAAAAAGGCGACTGACTATGATTGATGATATTAAGAGTGATGCGTCAACCCGTATGGGTAAGAGTGTAGAGTCCCTGGTACATGAACTGGCCAAGGTGCGGACCGGCCGTGCCCATCCCAGTCTGCTGGATCATATCCGGGTCGACTACTATGGATCGGATGTACCGATCAGTCAGGTGGCGAATATCAATGTCGAGGATGCTCGCACGCTGACCGTGGTGCCTTGGGAAAAGAACATGGTTTCGGTTGTGGAGAAGGCGATCATGACTTCCGATCTGGGGCTCAACCCGATGAGTGCCGGTTCGGTTCTGCGGGTGCCAATGCCTCCGCTGACCGAAGAGCGGCGCAAAGATCTGATTCGAGTCGTTCGCCAGGAGGCCGAGCAGGCTAAAGTCGCCATACGCAATATCCGGCGTGACGCCAACCATGATCTGAAGGATCTGGTTAAGGAGAAGATGATTTCAGAGGATGATGAACACCGCGGGCAGGAACTGATCCAGAATCTGACAGACAAACACATCAAGCAGGTTGATGAGTTGCTGGAGGAGAAAGAGAAGGACTTGATGGAGATTTGATCCTCCTGAAAACCCTAAAGAAATCTCTATGACAAGCGGCATGACAAAGGACTCCGAAACTGTCGTCGCAGAACTGCCTCGGCATTTGGCGATTATCATGGATGGCAATGGCCGATGGGCGCAAAAGCGGGGCCTGCCGCGATACGCCGGTCATCCGGCAGGTGTCGATGCGGTACGCCGGGTGGTGGAAGCCTGTGTGGTGCGCAAGATATCGGTTCTGACTCTGTTTGCCTTCAGTAGCGAGAACTGGCGGAGGCCCGCCAAAGAGGTCAATCTGATCATGGACCTTTTCATCCGCTCCTTGAGGAAAGAGGTCAAACGTCTCGACCGTAATCAGGTCAAGCTCAAAGTGATTGGCGATCGCAGCGCATTCTCCAAAAAGCTGCAGCAGCAGATCGCCGAAGCGGAGCAGCAGACTGCATCCAACCAGGGCCTGCTGTTGCAGGTGGCGGCCAACTACGGTGGTCGATGGGATGTTACCCAGGCTGCCAGATGCCTGGCGCAATCGGTCGCATCAGGTGAGCTCTCTGTCGACCAGATCGATGAGCAGGCACTGGCACAGCACCTATCATTTGCCGGGATCCCGGAGCCCGACCTGTTCATCCGCACCGGTGGTGAAAAACGCATCAGCAACTTCCTGCTGTGGCAGTGTGCCTATACCGAACTCTACTTCACTGATCTGCTCTGGCCGGACTTTGATGACCAGGCCCTGGAAGCGGCAATTCAGGATTATTCAGGCCGACAACGTCGTTTCGGTCGTACCGGAGAGCAGGTTCAGGGACAGACTGCTGAAGCCTCCTGAGCTGTCCGATATGCTGAAACAGCGCGTCATCACAGCCCTGATTCTGGCCCCTCTGGTAATCTCTTCGGTACTACTGCTGCCAACCGGTTATGTTGCCCTGCTTCTCGCCGTTGTGGTGTTGGTGGGCAGTAGGGAGTGGGCCAGACTGAGTGGTTTTACCGATCTGCCACAGCAGCTGCTCTATACCCTGTTGATGCTGCTACTGCTCGGTTGCAGCTACTTTTTGATGCCCCCATCGTGGATTCCTGCCATCACTGGGCTTGCAGTAGTCTGGTGGTGTTTCGTGCTGGTGCGGATTATGCATTATCGGTCGGATCAGACCCCATCCGATAATGCGCTGTTGAAAGGCCTGGAGGGAATCGTTGTGCTGCTTCCCCCCTGGCTTGCACTGATCAACCTGCATCAGATACCCGCTTTCGGCCCCGGTTTGATGCTGTTTGTTCTGATGCTGATCTGGAGCGCGGATGTGGGAGCCTACTTTGCTGGACACCGCTGGGGGAGCTATAAGCTGGCGCCTGAGGTGAGCCCCGGCAAGACCAGGGAGGGCGTCTATGGGGCCATGGTCAGTGCACTGCTGTGCGGATTCGTTCTGATCTGGTGGTTGGATAGCTCTGTTCTGAAATCAATACTGATCTTGCTCCTCTGTCTGGTTACGATGCTCTCCTCGGTGGTTGGTGATCTGTTCGAGAGCCTGCTGAAGCGACAGAGGGGGATGAAGGATAGCGGTACCCTGCTACCTGGCCATGGTGGTATGTTGGATCGTATCGATAGCCTGACGGCCGCGGCACCCGTATTTCTCTTCGGCCTGATCCTGCTGGGGGAAGCGTGATGATAGGATTGACGATTCTGGGATCGACTGGCTCGATCGGCATCAGTACCCTCGATGTGGTGGCCAGACATCCGGATCAGTACCAGGTTGTCGCTTTGACCGCCAATCGGGATGTGGAGGGGCTGCTGAGCCAGTGTGAGAGGTTTCAGCCGACGATTGCGGTGATGGGCGATCCTCACTGTGCCGACCAGTTGGCAAAAGGGCTGAATCAGCGCGGACTGGCGATTGAAGTGCTCTCCGGGCTGCGCGGCCTGGAGATTGCGGCAGCTATGCCGCAGGCCCACTATGTGATGGCGGCGATCGTCGGTGCAGCCGGATTGTTGCCGGCACTTGCGGCTGTGCGGGCCGGTAAACGTCTGCTGCTGGCGAATAAAGAGGCGTTGGTGGTGGCCGGTGACCTGTTTATGCAGGAGGTGAAGGCTCACAATGCCCTGGTGCTGCCCATCGACAGTGAACATAACGCTGTATTCCAATGCATGCCGGAGGATTATCAGGGTGATTTGATGCACTCCGGAGTGAAGCGTATTCTGCTGACCGCATCCGGTGGGCCATTTCGTGAAACCCCGGTGGAAGCGCTGCACGATGTTACCCCAGATCAGGCTTGTGCCCATCCCAACTGGGAGATGGGCAGGAAGATCTCTGTCGACTCGGCAACCATGATGAACAAGGGGTTGGAGGTGATCGAGGCGCACTGGCTGTTTCAGGCCGGGGCGGATAAGATCGAGGTGGTACTGCATCCCCAGAGTGTCATCCACTCCATGGTGGAGTATGAGGATGGTTCGGTGCTCGCGCAGCTGGGACAGCCGGATATGCGGACACCGATTGCCCATGCGCTGGCCTGGCCAAAGCGGATTCAGTCCGGGGTGGAAAGTCTGAATCTTTTTCAGATCGGCCGTCTCGATTTCGAGCCACCGGATCCCCAGCGATTCCCCTGCCTGGGTCTCGCCTATCAGGCGATCCAGAGTGGTGGTACCGCCAGTGCGGTGCTGAATGCGGCCAATGAGGTGGCGGTGGATGCGTTTCTCAATCAGCGCCTTGGTTTTACCGGAATTGCTGAAGTGGTCGAGGAGACCATGCAACGGCAGCCGGTGGATCAGGTCAAAGATCTGGAGAGCCTGTTGGAAGCGGACCGGAAGGCACGAAGTGTGGCGGAACAAGTCGTGCAGAAAAGGGTCTCAAGCTGCGGTATCAGCTGAATAGACATAATGAATTCACTACTCTTCACCATCATTTCGTTTCTTGTTGCACTGGCAATCCTGATTGCCGTGCATGAATTCGGCCACTTCTGGGTGGCGCGTAAACTGGGCGTCAAGGTATTGCGTTTCTCCATCGGTTTCGGCAAGCCGCTGTGGAAAAAGACCAGTCAGGTGGATGGTACAGAGTACGTCGTTGCGGCCATCCCACTCGGCGGCTATGTGAAAATGCTCGATGAGCGGGAGGCGCCAGTACCCGAGGCGCTGCAGAATCAGGCATTCAACCGCCAGTCACTGCCGGTGCGCAGTGCCATTGTGGTTGCCGGACCCCTGTTTAATTTCCTCTTTGCGATCTTTGCCTTCTGGTTGATATTCGTGACCGGTGATACCGGTCTCAAACCGCTGGTCGGTAAGGTGGAAGAGGGTTCACTGGCGCAGCAGAGCGGATTCGTGGTTGGTGACCGGATTACTTCGGTTGCCGGTCAAGCGACCCCCACCTGGGAAAATGTGGTCTATGCGATGCTCTCCCAGGCATTGGACAAGGATACCCTGCAGATTGGTGTGACCAATCCGCAGCAGGGTGAGCGGCAGGTGCTGCTGCCGAGCCACGACCTGGCGACAATGGCGGAAGAGGGGCAGCTGCTGACCAATCTGGGATTGACCCCGGATCGACCGGAGATCCCTCCGGTAATCGCTGAGATCGTGCCTGGTGAAGCAGCCGACAAGGCTGGCATGAAGCCGGGGGACCGGATCGTTCGGGTGGATGATCAGCCGGTTACCGATTGGGCCGAGTGGGTCAATTATGTCCGGGAACGGCCAGGTCAGATGATGTTGATCGAGGTCAGCCGGGAGAGAGAATCGCTGATCCTCGAGGTGACCCCGAAAACGGTAAACCCTGATCAGGGAGAGCCCTATGGACGGATCGGTGCGGGGGTTGAACAGATACCGAGTGACCTGTGGGAAGACTATCGGGCGATCGTACGCTACGGGCCACTGGAGTCGGTCGGGCAGGCGATCAACAAGAGCTGGGATCTATCGGTATTGATGCTGAGAATGCTTGGCAAAATGATCATCGGCGAGGTCTCGGTGAAAAACCTCAGTGGCCCCATATCGATTGCTGATTCTGCTGGTAAATCAGCGAGTTTTGGCCTGGTCTATTTTATAAAGTTTCTCGCTGTCGTGAGCATCAGCCTGGGGGTCTTGAACCTGTTGCCCATCCCGGTGTTGGACGGCGGTCATCTGTTTTATTTCCTGATCGAGGCGATTAAGGGTAAGCCGCTGTCGGATCGGTTTATGGAGCAGGGGCAGAAAATCGGCCTGTTGATTCTGCTCGGTGTCATGAGTCTCGCGTTTTATGTCGACCTGAACCGTTTTCTGGGGTAGCCATTCGTATCAGTTCAAGAGGATAGCTCTGTATCCTGAAGCTGTAAGATAACTTATACTTACGCCCTTCGTGACATTACTGACATGTCGGAGATTTCTGCCAACAGGCAGCTGAATAATGAATAAACTCTGTTGTTTCAAATCATAATGCCATTTTTCTTGCGGATTTTTCTCACTTTACTGCTGTCTGCTGGCGTCCTGTTTCCGCAACTGGCCGCCGCCTTTGTCGTCCAGGACATCCGTGTCGAGGGGCTTCAGCGCATCTCAGCGGGTACCGTCTTTAACTATCTGCCGGTGAAAACCGGTGATGAGGTGAATACGGGTAACACCGCAAAGATCATTCGTGCCCTCCACAAAACCGGTTTTTTCCAGGAGATTCGGCTGGAGCGTGAAGGGGATGTGTTGATTGTCTTCGTGCATGAGCGACCGGCGATTGCTGAGATCAACATTACCGGTAACAAGGATCTCGATACGGACCGCTTGATGGCCGGGCTCAAGGATGTTGGGCTGGCTGAGGGGCGGGTCTTCAAGCGCGCCCTGCTGGAACAGGTCGAACAGGAGCTGAACCGGCAATATTTCTCGCGTGGTAAATATGGCGTGAAGATCAAATCCGAGGTGACGCCGCTTGAGCGTAACCGGGTGGGTATCGATATCGAGATCTCAGAGGGGCTGACGGCACGCATCAAAAACATCAACATTATCGGCAACTCAGCCTATGAAGATGATGATCTGCTGGATGAGTTCGAGCTGGGGGTGCCGGCCTGGTACGCGATCTTCTCCAGCCGGGACAAATACTCCAAACAGGCCCTTGCCGGTGACCTTGAGACCCTGCGCTCGTTCTACCTGGACCGGGGCTATATCGATTTCAAAATCGAATCGACACAGGTTTCGATTACCCCGGACAAGAAGGATATCTACATCACCATCGCCCTCGAAGAGGGGGATGTGTTCACCCTCAGCGATATCAAACTGGCCGGTGATCTGGAGCTGCCGGAAGAGGAGCTGTTTCCGTTGATCCACCTGCGCCGGGGCGGCGTATTCTCCCGTAAGCGGGTCACCGCCAGTGCAGAACGGCTGAATAAAAAGTACTCCGATGCGGGTTATGCCTTTGCCAACGTCAACAGCATACCGGATATCGACAGAGAGAATCGCAAGGTGGCGATTACTTATTTCGTCGATCCGGGCAAAAGGGTTTACGTCCGATACATCAATATCTCCGGGAACTCCACTACCCGTGACGAGGTATTACGCCGGGAGATGCGGCAGATGGAGTCCGCCTGGTTCTCCGGTGAGAAGACCCGACTCTCCCGTGAGCGTCTGCAACGACTAGGCTTTTTCAATGATGTCAATATGGAGACCCCGGCGGTACCCGGTACCACAGATCTGGTGGATGTCAATCTGAGCGTCACCGAAGCCGCTTCGGGCAGCCTGAGTGCCGGTGTCGGTTACTCGGAGACCCAGGGCGTGCTGTTCAATGCCAGCATCAGTCAGAACAACTTTCTCGGTACCGGCAACCGGGTCAGCGCCGGATTTGACACCAGTGATGCGACCAAGAAGGTTACCATTGTCTATACCGATCCCTACTACACCATCGATGGGATCAGTCAGGGCTATGAACTGAGCTATCGGGAGACCGACTTTTCAGAGTTGAACATCTCCAGCTACTCCACCGATGTGGGGCGACTGGGGGTCAATTTCGGTGTGCCGGTATCCGAGTATGACCGTTTGAGATTCAGTCTGGCCTATGAAAATACGAAATTTTTCATCGCCGACTCGGCCTCGGATGAGATCAAGGCTTTTGAAGAGAAATATGGTAAGAAATTTTCCGATTTTGAGCTGGTTGGCAGCTGGATCCGGGATACTCGGGACCGGGCGATCTTTCCGAACAAAGGTGGTCGCCAGGTCTTCACCACGGAACTGAACACTCCGGGCAGTGATCTTCAGTATTACCGCATCAGCTATCGGAATGCCCAGTATTTCCCCTTAACCAACAATCTGACCTTAAGGCTGAATGGTGAGTTGGGTTATGGTGACGGGTATGGAAACAACGAAGAGTTACCCTTCTATCGGAATTTCTACGCCGGTGGCATTGGCTCAGTCAGAGGTTTTGAAGAGAATACCCTGGGTCCGAAAGATTCAGAAGACGATGCGCTGGGTGCGAATGCTAGAATCGTGGGGCAGATCGAGTTACTGTTCCCGATCTTTGGTGACGACTTCAAAGATACAGTACGTGCTGGATTGTTTGCCGATGCGGGCAATGTCTTCGATCTGGCGAATGACGAGGAGATCAAGTGGGATGGATTTCGGGCTTCTACGGGTCTGATGTTATCCTGGTTTTCTCCGGTAGGTGCACTCTCATTCAGTTTGGGTTATCCGCTGAAGGAGGAAGAGGGTGACAAGACTAAATCGCTTCAATTCCGAATTGGTAGCGGATTCTAAAACTAATTAGGGAGTCGATGGGTGAACTCAATACGTTTTTTACTAATCACTTTGATCTTGGCGAGTTTTGTTGCTGGTAGCGCCTATGCTGAGGAGTATCGCATTGCTTTTGTCAATGCCACCAAGGTATTTGAAGAATCACCGCAATACAAAACGGCGCGGGAACGCCTGCAGACAGAGTTCTCCAGACGTGAGAAGGATCTGCTGGCTTCACAGAAGCAGCTCAAGCAGCTTGAGGAGAAACTGCAGCGGGACGGTTCGGTGATGAGTGAATCCGAGGTCAAGCGTCTTGAGCGTGATATCCTCAGCCGCAGTCGTAAACTGAAAAATGCCCAGACAGAGTTCCGTGAGGATCTGAACCTGCGTCAGAATGAGGAGTTCAAGAAGCTGCGTCAGCAGGTTCGTGAGGTCATTCAGGAGGTGGGTAAAAGTGAAAATATCGATCTGATCGTCTCGGATGGGGTGGTCTATTTCAGTAAAAAGATCGACATTTCTGACAAGGTGTTGGAAAAACTGCGCGAACGAAAAGCTGAATAGTCCGGATCTACACACTTGTCCATTCGACTCGGAGAACTAGCTGAGGCGGTAGGTGTTGAGCTGCGCGGAGACCCGGAGATCGCCATTCAGGGGGTCGGTACGCTGCAGCGCGCCACACAGGGTCAGCTGAGCTTTCTCAGTAATAGCGCGTATCGACGTTACCTTGCGGAGACTGGTGCCTCAGCAGTCATTCTGTCGGAGGAGGCAGTCAGCGACTGTAGCGTGGCGGCACTGGTCACCGATAATCCCTATCTCGCCTATGCGCGGGCTGCCAGCCTGCTTTTCCCTGTTGCACAAGCCGTCCCCGGGATTGCGGATTCTGCGGTTATCGCTGCATCGGCTGAAATCGACAAAAGTGCTTCGATTGGCCCCTGCAGCGTCATCGGTGAGGGAGTCAGGATTGCTGCCAATGTGGTTGTCGGTCCAGGCTCTGTGATCGAATCGGAGTGTGAAATCGGCGAACAGACAAGGTTGGTGGCGCGGGTAACCCTGTGCCATCGGACTCGTGTTGGTGCCCGCTGTCTGCTGCATCCGGGCAGCGTATTGGGAGCCGACGGATTTGGTCTGGCCAACGATCAGGGGCGATGGGTCAAAGTGCCTCAGCTGGGAAGGGTTTGGCTCGGGGATGATGTGGAGATTGGCGCCAATACCACAGTTGACCGTGGTGCTCTGGAGGATACCATCCTGCATGACGGGGTGAAGCTCGACAATCTGATACAGATCGCACACAACGTGGAGGTGGGCGAGAACACCGCCATGGCGGGTTGTGCGGGGGTTGCCGGCTCGACGAAGATCGGCCGGAATTGTACTATCGGAGGACAAACCGGTCTGGTAGGGCATATCACGATAGGTGATAATGTACACATTTCAGGTGCGGCCCTGGTTTCTCGTTCTTTTCCCAAGGCAGGCTATTACAGCGGTAATCTTCCCGCCATGGAGAATAGTGCTTGGCGAAAGTTGATCGCCAGGCTCAGACGCCTGGATGATATGGCCAAAGATCTGAAAATATTGAAGAAAACGGTGAAATCTCTGACTGGAGAGTCATTCAAATGATAAGTTTGAGTCTTGGGAGGGTAGTTTGATAGCGATGGACATCAATAAGGTGCTGAGCCTGTTGCCGCACCGTTACCCCTTTCTGCTGATCGATCGGGTTACCGAGTATGAAAAAAATACCCGCTTGCAGGCGCTGAAGAATGTCACCTATAACGAACCCTTTTTCAATGGGCATTTTCCGATTCAACCGGTGATGCCCGGTGTCCTGATCGTTGAGGCGATGGCCCAGGCGACCGGCCTGTTGGCGATGGAGTCCAATCCTGAAACGGTGAATGAGACCACCATCTATCTGTTTGTTGGCATCGATAAAGCGCGTTTCAAGCAGCAGGTAGAGCCTGGCGATCAACTGATCATCGATGTGCAGCAGAACAAACTCAAGCGAGGCATCGGTTTCTTTACCTGTTCAGCGACTGTGGATGGCCGTACTGTGGCCACAGCTGAGATCATGTGTACTGCCAGGGAGATAGGCAACTGATCGACTCACGCGCAGTTATAGATCCACAGGCGGAACTGGATGAGGGGGTCACCGTCGGACCCTTCTCGATCATCGGTCCTGATGTGAGTATCGGCGCCGGTACCGTGATCGGGCCCCATGTGGTCGTCAATGGGCCGACCCGTATCGGCAGAGACAATCGTATCTACCAGTTTGCCTCAGTCGGTGAAGACCCCCAGGATAAGAAATATGCGGGAGAACCCACTTCGCTTGAGATCGGCGATCGGAATGTGATTCGGGAGTTTGCCACCCTGCATCGCGGTACGATTCAGGATCAAGGCGTCACCCGCATCGGTAACGACAATCTGCTGATGGCCTATATCCATGTTGCTCATGACTGTGTCTTGGGTAATCAGGTGATCATGGCCAATGCGGCTTCATTGGGTGGACATGTGATGATTGACGACCATGCCATTCTGGGAGGCTTTTCCAAGATACATCAATTCTGTCGTATCGGTGCCCACAGCTTTTCCGGAATGGGTTCTGCGATCAATATGGATCTGCCCCCTTACATGATGGCGGCCGGCCAGCCGACCAAGCCCCATGGCATCAATCGCGAGGGGTTGAGCCGCAGAGGGTTCAGTAAGGATGTCATCCGCCAGATCAAGCGGGCTTACAAAATTATCTATCAATCAGGACAACGTCTGGAAGCAGCACGTGAGGAGATCGAAAGCCTGGCCATGGAGACTCCTGAACTGAAGATTCTTGTCGATTTCCTCTCCCATAGCGGTAGAGGCATTCTGCGCTAGACTTCTGTCGAATCAGCCTTCAGAGCACCCTCTGATGCAACCCGTAAACCAAGCAAATGCAATAAGAGTCGGCATCATCGCGAATGAGGTCTCCGGTGATCAGTTGGCTGCTGCCTTGATCCAGGCCTTGCACGAGCGCTCGCCCGGGATGGTTTTCGAAGGCATGACCGGCCCACTGATGGAGGCGGCAGGTTGCCGTTCCCTGGCCAGAATGGACCCGGTGATGGGGTTGTTTGAGGTACTTGGTCATCTGCCCGGTTTAATGAAGACCCGTCGGCAACTGATCAGCCATTTTCTCAATGATCCCCCGGATCTGGTGCTTGGCGTGGATGCACCGGATTTCAACCTGGCGCTGGAGACCCGACTCAAGCAGTCGGGCATCAAAACCGCCCACTGGGTGAGCCCGACGGTTTGGGCCTGGCGACAGGGTCGGGTTAAGAAATTACGCAAAGCGGTCGACTTAATGTTGTGTATCTTCGATTTTGAGGTCGATTTTTTACGGCAACATCGGGTGCCAGCCGCTTATGTTGGCCATCCACTTGCTGACCAGATACCACTGCAGCCGGTGGATCCGCTTGAGGTCAGAAGTGAACTGGGATTGGCGCCCGAGCGGCCGGTGGTTGCAATGCTTCCCGGCAGCCGGATGAGTGAAGTGAGTCGGTTGGCTGAGCCATTTGCAGAAACGGCATGTTGGTTGAAACGGCAAAAACCTGAACTGCAATTTGTCGCTCCAATGGTAAACGAATCAATCAGGCAGGTGTTTCAGACCGCCTTGGCAAAGCAGTCACCGAGCGTGGATGTGAAACTGCTGGACGGTGAATCCAGGCAGGCGATCGGCGCGGCAGATCTGGTTTTGACCGCTTCAGGAACCGCTACGCTTGAGACCCTGTTGCTGAAGAAGCCGATGGTTGTCGCCTACAGATTGTCACCGCTGACAGCTTGGTTGATCCGTCGATTCAAGCTGTTGAAGACACCCTATGTGGCGATTGCCAATCTGCTGGCAGAAAAGATGCTGGCGCCGGAGTTTCTGCAAGAGGCCTGTCAGGCAGAATTGATGGGGCAGGCGATCATCGATCTGCTGGATGACCCGCAGCAGCGCGAGGATATTGCGAGGTGCTATCTACAGATCCATCAGCATCTGCGGCAGAATGCCGCCGAAAGGGCGGCGCAACTGGTGCTCGATTTGATTGGCCCGAAACCATGACGAGATGGGTTCAGTCCGGCTGAAACTGAATTCGTCAGAGAGCCGATATAAGGAGGCATATTCCAAGCAATGGCTGCGCTACTACACGAGCTGATATTTGAGTCTGCTATCGACAGGCCGGAACAGCCAGCACTGCAGTATAAGTCCTCGCTGCTCAACTACGCACAATTGGAGAGTCAGTTGCGGCTGTTTGCCGGTTCACTGCAGGCAATCGGCATCGAGCCTTCGGATCGTGTCGCCATCTATCTGCCCAAATGCCTTGAGAATGTGATTGCCATCTTTGGCACGCTGGCCGCCGCGGCGGTGTTCGTTCCAATCAATCCGGTACTCAAGCCCCATCAGGTGTTGCATATCCTGAAAGATTGCGATGCCAAGCTGTTGATCACAACCTGCGGTAAATATCGTGCTTTGGTGGATGATCTCGACGAAGCTGTCGACCTGAACAATCTGGTGGTGATCGACGATTGCGATATCAGTGAGGCCACGCCAGGTGTGAAGCATCTCTTCTCATGGGATGGCTTCATGCATCTGGATCATCCGCAAGGTCTGCCGCAAGTCAATGATACCGATCTCGCTGCTTTACTCTACACCTCCGGTAGTACCGGCAGACCCAAAGGGGTGATGTTGAGTCACCGCAACATGGTGATCGGTGCAAAGAGTGTGGCGGAGTATCTGGATAATCGCCCCTCTGACCGGATTCTGGTGGTCCTGCCACTCAGCTTCGACTATGGGGTGAGTCAACTGACAACCGCGTTTCTGGTGGGGGCCACGGCTGTATTGATCAACTATCTGTTGCCGATGGAGGTAATCAATACCCTGGTCAAAGAGCGCATCACCGGCCTTGCCGCAGTACCACCGCTGTGGAATGCGCTGGTTGAGCTGCAGTGGCCTGCAGAAATCGCAGAGCACCTCAGGTATATCACCAGCTCCGGTGGCGTGGTGCCGGTGGAGACGACAGCACAGTTGCGGCGTAATCTTCCGAACACGGATATCTATCTGATGTACGGTTTGACCGAAGCCTTTCGCTCAACCTACCTGCCGCCGGATCAGCTCGATCGTCGCCCGACCTCAATGGGGCAGGCGATTCCCAATGTCGAAGTGAGGGTATTGCGCGCTGACGGTACACCCTGCGATATCGATGAACCTGGAGAGCTGGTACATCTGGGCCCATTGGTTGCCCAGGGTTACTGGAAAGACGAACAGGCCACCCGGCAACGCTTTCGCCAGATTCCTAACAGCTTGGATCAATCGATTGCTGTTTGGTCCGGTGACATCGTGAAGCAGGATAGTGAAGGCTATCTCTACTTCATCGGACGAGTCGATGATCAGATCAAAACCTCCGGTTATCGGGTCAGTCCGAATGAGATTGAATCAATTTTTCAAGATACGGGGCTGTTGAACGAAGTGGTAGCCCTGGGGCTGCCCCATCCGGTACTGGGTCAAACGATTGTGCTGATCGTGGCACCCAAGGTGGACCGAGGGGTTACCGAAGAGCTGTTGATCAATCTGTGTAAAAAACAGTTGACCAGTTATATGATTCCCAGTCGGATCATATTCCGCAATTCGATGCCAACCAATCCCCATGGCAAACTGGATCGAAAGTTGATGGCGCAGCAGTTAATGGATGAAATCGCTGATCAGTAACCCGCATAACTCTTTTTGATACAGCCCGCTCCTATGAAAGCCAAACAGAAACTACCTATTGCCCAGCTGATTGCCGGGGTTGATGAAGTCGGTCGGGGGCCTTTGGCCGGACCGGTCGTGGCAGCCGCCGTCATACTCCACCCTGAAAAACCGATAGAGGGGCTTGCCGACTCAAAGAAGTTGAGTGAAAAGCGGCGTGAGTCCCTCGATCTGATCATCCGTGAAAGGGCCTATAGCTGGTCTCTCGGGCGTGCGGAGGTGGAAGAGATCGATCGTATCAATATTCTGCAAGCCAGTCTGTTGGCGATGAAGCGTGCGGTTGAGGGGTTGGCGGATGTTCCGGGCCATGCGCTGGTGGACGGCAAGCACCTGCCTCAGCTGAGTTGCAGTGCCGAAGCGGTGATCGGTGGCGACAGTCGTGTTGAGGCGATCAGCGCGGCATCGATCATTGCCAAGGTTGCCAGGGATCGAGAGATGGTTGAGCTGGATCTGAAGTATCCCGGTTATGGATTGGCCAAGCATAAGGGTTATCCCACCAAGCAACACCTTCAGGGATTGCAGGAGTTGGGTGTAACACCCATCCATCGTCGCTCCTTCGGACCGGTGAAACGTCTGTTGGAGACGTGATCAAATGGCCCCTGATTCAGGCTAATAAACGTCAATCGTAGGTGTCATCTATTTAGTTCGCAAATGAACGCAAATGGGAGTCGCAAATTGCGTGATTGTTTGGGATTGGATCTTGGCCGAGCCAAACGATCCCATGCCCAACTCACTTTGTTGATGTGTGATCTCGACAATTTCAAGCTCATCAATGACAGTTTCGGCCACCTGGCCGGTGATGCGGTTCTCCAGCAGGTTGCTGCGATCAACGAGCAGCTGGTACGCAGTAGTCATTTTGCAGGGCGTTATGGTGGCGAAGAGTTCATTGTTGCCCTGCCGGAGACCGGTTTGCATGATGCTGCAGGCATCGCGCAGCTGTCGGTCGATCACATCGCCGGTCCGGGAATGGATGAGCTCGATGGACGGCAAGTCATTGCCAGTGTTGGCGCAGCCATGTGGGATGGTCAGGAGAGTCTCAGTGAGCTGATCCAAAAAGCAGACAGCGCACACTACAATGCGAAACAGCCGGGCAAGTACCGGGTTGTGTCTGCATCTTGAGTATAAACTTACCTAACTGATTTTATTGAAAAATAATCCCAGTATTGTGTTGAATTGGCGGCCAAGCAGCAGCGGTGATCTT
>JAHRHW010000201.1 GCA_019100305.1 Candidatus Thiodiazotropha taylori
GCAACCGTTTGAGTCGCTGCCGCATGATCCAATTGGCGCAACAGACAGCGCTGATAATCTGTCACGGGCTGTGCAGACAATGAGACGGAGAGAGATAACGAGGACAACAAAAGGATAAGCTGAAGTGGCCTGACTGAAGCAAAAGAGAGTTCTATCGATTTCATGCTTTAGATTTAATGCGTTTACGCCTGAAAAAGTCCTGCAACAGCTTGGCACTCTGCTCCATCATCAAACCACCTTCCACCTCGACACGGTGATTGAATCGACTATCCGTAGGTAACAGATCGAAGACACTGCCGGCTGCGCCACCTTTCGGATCTGGTGCTCCAAACACTACCCGCCTGACCCTGGCATGGACAATCGCACCGGCGCACATGGGACAGGGCTCGAGGGTGACATACAAAGTACTATCCGGAAGGCGGTAGTTCTTCTCCTTTTTCGCCGCATCCCTCAATGCCACAATCTCGGCATGCGCGGTAGGATCATGACCACCGATAGGCTGATTCCAGCCCTCACCAACCACTTTTCCCTGTCTGACCACAACGGCCCCAACCGGCACCTCACCCAGTTGCTCAGCCCGCGCCGCTAACATCAGGGCGTGCTGCATGAAAAGCTCATCATGCTCGTCTTCTGCTGACATGAATTACGTCTTTTTACTCAGGCCTGTGGACACTAACTCAGATTGAAATCTGTAGTGAGAAAGTTCATTCCGGGTTAGGTGTCCTGGCATTCATCGGCGTCATTTCTGCAAATATTACCACTTTACCTATTGTTATCCATCAAATAATACGTGAATTTAATTCGTACTGCTATTGGATGACCGAAATCAAAGCAATTCATCCATTGCCGTTAAGATGTGTGACACTGATTTCCGTGCTAACCGATGGTTATTTGACACTTCAATTTCGACTGCCAAATATTATACTTAGTGAGTGCGGTGACTGCGGCTGGCCTATACAAGACTTCAATCAGGATTGCCATTCACCGAATGTTGAAATCAGCAACTATGCAGGTTGAAATATAGCCAGCAGGCATGGACTATAGAGGTTTTCAACCCAGGGAAGAAGTAAACTTCAAATACTGGATTTACTACCTGATGAGAAAAAGCACCATTATCGTCCTAAGCTTGATTGTGATTTCGATCCTATCAGCCTATGTAATCAATCACCCCGGCCTCTCACCCGAGCAACCCCTTCCCAGGAAAGAGCTGCTCGTCTACTGCGGTATCACGATGATTCAACCGATGTCGGAAATCGCATCGATTCTGGAAAAACAGGAGAATATCAAGATTTCCATCATTAAGGGTGGCTCTGGCAATCTGCTCAGGTCAATCAAGTTCAATCGTTTGGGGGATCTCTATCTACCTGGCTCTGAATCCTACATCCAACAAGCCATGGAAAACGACCTGATTGAAGAGTCAACCCATATCGGCTACAACAAGGCGGCTATCATGGTTCGCCAAGGCAACCCGAAGAACATCCCAGCTGGGGTGACAACCCTGCTGGACCCGGATCTGTACATTGTGATCGGCAATCCGGATACTGGCAGCATCGGCAAAGAGACGAAAAAAATACTCACAGCTGCTGGAATATTCAATCAAGCGATGCAAAATGCGAGGGAATTGACAACTGACTCGAAACGTCTGGTTGAAGTATTAAAGAAGGGTGAAGCCGATCTGGTGATCAACTGGTATGCAACGGCCACATGGCCGGAAAATTCAGAGCATATTGATGCCCTGCCCATAGATGAAAAATATGCCGTAAAGAAAAAACTGGTACTGGGCCTGTTGAAAACATCAAAATACCCCGAACTCGCCAGAAAATTCATGGACTATGCCTCCTCTGACATAGGCCGAAGCATTTTTGAGCGCTACGGGCTCTATACTCTTGATCAGAACATCTAAAGTAGTATGCCACAGCTAACCGAACATCCCATCCAAAGACAGATCATCGGCCTGGCCCTTTCCATATTCGCTATCGTCGTGGTGTTGGTTGGCATTCATACTGGCTTTCGAAGCAAAGCCAACCAAATCGAAAACCAGCTCGACAATCAAAAAGCACGTCAGGAGATAGGACTGTCGATCTATCAACGGCTGTTTTCTGCAAAGGCCTCAGTATTTAAACTGAGCACACTGGATAACCGTCTTTAGCTGGAAATCGTAAAAAAGCGTTTCGACGACAACCTGATGATAATCAAGGAAGGGCTCGCCATACTGCACAACGGAGGTGTTTTCAAAGACCAGATTGCAACCAATATTCCCGGCCAGAACTCCATGAATCTGGTTGCCAATTACTACCTGCCTGAGTCAGAGGGGTATGTTCTTGAAGTACTCGAATTGGGACCGGCAATTCATAATCTGGATGAACAAGCACAACTTCTCTACCAATTGATTAAATCGAGAATTGAGCTGTTTCCAAACGAACCCGCGGATCTGCAGGTCCGCATCCTTAATCTGATAAAGACCATAAATACCATACTGCAAAGAACACAGGAAAATGCTGCCCGAATACTCTATGACAGCCAGGAGAGAATCTCACATCTATCCGTTGAATACAAAGAGAGTGAAAGTCTTTACGACAGCTTCCACTTACCCGTAGTGGTGATCGCGCTGGGCCTGTCTGCCTACCTGCTGCTTGTTACACTAACCAGAGTCGGAAATGTCATTGAGAACCGCCAACAGGCCGAGGATCAGTTACATCTGCTGCTCGATACGACTGTGGAAGGTATATTCGGGGTGGATAACCAGGGAATCACCACTTTCGTCAACCCCTCTGCTTCACGCATGCTCGGCTATAGTCCGGAAGAGTTGATCAACCGTAGCAACCATACATTGATCCACCATACTCGCAGCGATGGATCCCCCTACCCAGCCTCCGAGTGCTGCATGCTTGAAGTATTGAAAGGTGGAACGGTCCATACCGTTGATGATGAGGTGTTCTGGCGCAAAGATGGCACCTCGTTCCCGGTGGAATATTCCAGCAATCCGATCCACCGTAAGGGAAAAATAGTTGGGGCGGTTGTTAATTTCCGCGATATCAGTGAGCGAAAACAGGCGGAAAAACGCATTCGAACCCTGCTTCAAGCGATCGAGCAGAGCCCTGTTTCAGTTGTCATGACAGATACCAACGGTGATATCGAATATGTCAACAGAGCATTCGAAATCACCACCGGCTATGAAGCCCATGAAGTGCTGGGTAAAAACCCACGTATCCTCAAATCAGATAACACACCAGTAGAGTACTTCAAAGAGCTTTGGCAGGCAATCGGATCAGGTCAATCCTGGCGTGGTGAACTGCAGAACCGCAAAAAGAATGGCGACCTTTTCTGGGAACGGGCATACATCGCGCCGGTGGTGGATGAAACAGGATCAACCAGTCACTACCTGGCCGTCAAAGAGGATATCAGCCTGCAGAAACAGCAGGAAGAAAAGATCCTGCATCAAGCCAATTATGACAGCCTGACGAACCTGCCCAATCGTTTTCTTACGCTTGACCGACTCTCTCAGATCATCAAGGAGGCGCAGAGAAATGAGCAGATGGCAGCCGTGCTGTTTCTCGACCTGGATGACTTCAAGAAGGTCAATGATTCCATGAGTCACGAGGCAGGGGATAAGTTACTGATCCAGGCAGCCAAGCGGTTGAAAGAGTCTGTGCGCATTGACGATACGGTCTCTCGTCTGGGCGGGGATGAGTTCATCATACTGCTAGGCAGCCTGCATACTGAAAAGGAGGTACTGCCAATTGCAGAAAAAATACTCAATTGCTTCAAGCCGCCTTTCGTTCTGGATGGACGCGAACTGATACTCACCGCCAGCATAGGCATCTCTATATATCCAAGTGACGGCAACAACCCGGCAGAACTACTACGCAATGCTGATACTGCCATGTATCAATCCAAAGAACAGGGACGAAACACTTTTAACTTCTTTACTCATGAGATGAATAAAGGAATATCAAGACGATTACAGATTGAAGAGCAGTTGCATGGCGCACTGGAGAGAAATGAGTTTCAACTCTACTATCAACCGATACTCGACATTGCCAAACGTGAAGTCATTGGCGCCGAATCCCTGCTAAGATGGAACAATGCGGTACTGGGCGAAGTCAGGCCCGATGAGTTCATTCCAATCACGGAACAGACCGGTCAGATCATACCCTTAGGTCAATTTGTGATTGAACAGGCTCTGTGTATGACAGCACAGTGGCAAAATCAATATAGCAAACCTTTTAAAGTAGCCATCAATATCTCACCAAGACAGTTCAGGGATCCCAGCCTGGTAAAACAGATCAAAGCGGCATTGGCTCACTGCAGCATCCCCAGCAATTCTGTTGTTCTGGAGATCACAGAGGGTGTCTTAATGAGTGGTCACACCTATATCGATGATGCCTTGTCTGAATTAAACAATCTTGGCGTGACCATTACCATGGATGATTTCGGCACCGGATACTCTTCCCTGAGTTATCTGCGCCGATACCCATTCGGCAATCTGAAGATCGATCGCAGCTTTATTAATGACATCACCATCGATCCAGCCGACAGAGAACTTGTAAATGCCACCATTGCCATGGCACATGGCCTGGGAATCACCGTGGTCGCAGAAGGGGTTGAGACAGAGGAGCAACTTAACTATCTGCAACAACAGGGTTGCGATATGGCCCAGGGGTATCTTTTCAGCAAACCCATACCTGTGGGTGAGATGCAGCGACTGTTGCAGAAAAAACAGAAACTGACTACCGTCTGAAGTCAAAAGCAGACAAATTTCACAAAATCCCTTTCTGCAGGCCGGCCAATCCAGCTATGCTGTGGTAACTGCTAACCAGTTTCGGTAGTTATATTTCACTCACTGACGCACTACACTTAAGCAGCACCTTCCAACCTTGAGTTATTTCGGTGTGTGAGCGGCATGACCGAGGAGTCTCAGACATATGGATTGTGGCATCCCCATCAAAACCAAACAATCAGAGATACTCAATTCAACGCCAAGCTATCGGAATCGGCAACAGACTGAAAAAGGAGGCCAGCCATGGCGGAAATAAACTGTTCTGGTATTATAGACACGGTACTAACTTCAGATATTTCTGAGAGCGATCAAACAGTGACGGTCGCCTCGTCATCCGGCTTTCCGACCTTGGATACAGGTGACTGGTTCTGGGCCAGGATCCTCCGGCTTGAGGACGGCATAGATGAGCTTGTGAAAGTCACCGACATCTCAGGCGTCAGCTGGAGCATTGAACGCGCAGCCACCGCCTATGCCTTCAATACAGGCGACACAATCACACTTTGCAAAGGCGATGCAGGTAAGATTGGTGTACTGGGGGCATCTGAAATTGTCTTCCCCTGGTTCGAAACCTGGTCTGCCCTGGCACAACGTGCGTTTGACGCCGAAGGTGTTGATGTGGATATACACCATACAGGATCCGGTGCACTTACCCATTTCACAGCATTGAACAGCATCGATCTGGAGACCGGCAAGAACTACGTGGAGATCACCAACTCCATGAAACTTGACATCATTGTGGTGGAACTGGGAATTACCGACGCCATACTGAATATCGACAACAGATCCACACCACAACTGATCATGGATGCACAAGCCCTCTACGCCGCACTGCGCGAAGGCAGCCCGGATGCAGTCATCATCTACTCCAGGCAAATACCCTATGATGAAGTTCAACATGGCGGCAAAGTCGAATCGGAAATCAAAAAGAAGTATTGTATTCCCCATCTGCACTCCACCAGCACCATGCCAGGTGAGACTGGTTTGTATACCTCTGAAACCACTGAGCTGGAAAAGATCATTGATCCATCGATGCAGGATCGATTAAGAGATTGGAAAGCATTGGATGCAGAGTGCCAGAATCTAGCGGATGTGGTCGCGCACACCGATTATTTCAGGCCCGCCCGACTTGGCCTGCTATCCCATGACCGCCTGCATCTCTCCTCACTCGGGCACATTTTCTTCCTCAGTGATATGTGGAAGGTTTTCAAGTCAGACACAACCCTTGCATCACGCATCCCGCAGCTTGATAACATTAGGAACCTGGGCAACTTCACCGATCTATCCATCACCTGGGAGAGCGCGGTCAAACCTGATGCGCTCGGTGATGGTTATCTCATAGACCCAGAATGGCTGGATGGTTTTGAATATCCCATGTGGCTCAACATCAGGGATTATGCTCGAGTTGCCAGTTATCCGGAATACTGGGGCAATCAACAGCGACCCTCCATATCCATTTCTGACCGGGTGGTACGCAACAACGGTGAAGTGTTTATCGTCATGCTCAGTAATGTCTGGCCCAGTCAACCTGTCGCGTCAAAACTCTGGTCCGCAGAAAACGATGAACCCTCATTTTTTGATGAATACACACCACCAAAAATCACCTCAGGCAGTGGTGACATGCTGGAGGCATACAGCCCACCATCAGGCATAATTCCACCCGGCGACTACTTCATCAAGTATCGAATCGGCCCTGATGTGTTCGGACCCTTTCCAATTGCCATCTTCGACAGCTACCCTTGGGAATAGGCCCATTGGCAGGATAGGGTTGAGTACAACACTATCCTGCCAATATTGATTACCGATCGGCGCTTGTCTGGCACCACTGGTGACATGGGCTCAATATTAGGACCTGCCAACGCCAATCCATGGGCAAAGTTACACACGGTACAACTCTGCGCATTCTCGATTCAGAGACGCCCCGCAACTGAACTACTCTCCACGGGGTGATTTACACCCACAGCGACGTTTGTCTGATTTATTCCGAATCCTGTCGTACTTGGAACCGCGTACTTTTTTGCAGTGACACTTTTTCGGCACCGGAAACAGATGGATATCATTACCCAGATCAAATCCGTAACCCGGGGTGATATTCAATCGCCGGATAACCAGCTCCGGCGCCAAATCATAGCTGGGTGTCGCATCCAGCCAGGAGGCCCAGTCATAATCTCCACCCGCACCATCATTGAACTGCATCAATCCATGATCCTCCAGAATCTCCAGTTCCTCCGTATAGAACTGCCGATCGCCTGGTGTCTGATTCAACCAGATATTCAGACGGCCATTTGCTCCCGCATAGACTCCCAGCCCCTCCACTTCCACAAGGTAGGTATAGATCGGAAAAAAACCTACCGCATCAAACCAGGTTGCATAATCCGGTGGCACACCAATTGACTCAACCATCCGATCTTCCACATACAGACTGACCCGAATGCAGCGCTTTTCCCCATCGAAGCCAACAACTTCACCCTGGCCGACATACTCTACAGGGGCTGCAGATACCGCAAGGGAGGTCATGGTAACGATACAAAGCACAACAGACTTGAATAACAGTTCCAGTTTTTTCATTTGCTTCTCCTCTTCCACTGAATGAGACAAATAGCAGCTCATGAGAACCAACTAACAATGAGTCGCATCTTCCGGCGTACTCCCTGTTCAACCAATCAGAGAGAACGCCTGATCTATACCTTAATATCAGACTGATCAAAGCATTGATCACTATTAACACTCCAGCTGTTAATTTTTCACTTGTATTGATGCCGCCGGTTTCCACCAATTCAACTCAGTTCACACAGATCATCCATTCCATAGCTGACCGCTTCTCTCACCGTCCATGACGATCCAACCAAGGACACAGGGCCTCAACTTGGCAACCAACTCATTCGCAAACAAGCCAACAACCCCCTTCATCAGCAGGTTAATCTAAACTTGCCTCTCCATTCCTGCTAATCTTCTGACTTGAACTTACTTAAAACCCGCCACCGATCTTGAATATCAAGTTCATTCCAGGGTCTGTTGACGGGACTCCCAACAGACGAGCCACACACCATTGGGCAACCATTTGCGATATCGGAGGAGAATCACAATGAATAAAACAGCCAGTCGCCTACTGCCAGCCATACTGATCGGAATTTTTGTCACAGGTGAAACCTATGCCGCCACGGAGTGGAACGTTTCCCTGTGGGGAAAAC
>JAHRHW010000202.1 GCA_019100305.1 Candidatus Thiodiazotropha taylori
GACACGGCTGCGGCCGATTCTGATGACCACCTTCGCCACGGTGGCGGGCCATTTTCCGCTGATCCTGGTCACCGGCGCCGGTGCGGCGGCGAGAAACTCAATCGGCCTGGTACTGGTTGGGGGCATGGCGGTGGGCACCCTGTTCACCCTGTTTGTGCTGCCCTCCATCTATGTGCTGATGGCCAAGGACCACCAATCGGAAAAGACCACCGAGAACGAGACCACAGATGCGGAGCTGGCAACTCAGAATCCCGCTTAGGAGAACCCTGCAGGAGCTCTGCGGCTGAATGGTTGATTAACCAGGCACCACTATCGACTACCCACTTCTGACTCTATTCAGCGGCAGCTTCCTCGCTTCCACACTCCTTCCGGGGGGCTCGGAAGCCCTGCTGCTCTGGCATCTTCAGCAGTCGAACCATGCGCCTCAGACTCTCTGGCTGACAGCCACTCTGGGCAACATCTTTGGCGGCCTGAGCAGCTGGCTGATCGGCTGGTGGCTGGCGAAACGCTTTCCGGAGAAGGGCCTGAAGGATCAGCGCCAACGGCAAGCACTGGCACGAATAGGTCGCTACGGCAGTCCGGTGCTGCTCCTCTCCTGGCTGCCCGTGGTGGGCGACCCGCTCTGTCTCGCCGCAGGCTGGGCTGGCGTCAGATTCAGCCTGGCCACGTTGTTTATCGGAATAGGCAAGGGCATACGCTACGCCGTAGTTATCTGGCTTTCAGAGGCGGCGCTGTAATCGCTGATAAATCAGTATTTAATGTCTTAATAAGAAGGGCTGAATACCTGTTTATCCTTAATTGCCAGATGTAACGCTTCGCGTCCACCCTCTCCCCAACCCCTCTCCCATAAAGGGAGAGGGGCATTGAAGTTCCTGTTTGGGCGTTTGAAAATTAGCAGGGGAGCAATACTGGGGATTTCCGAACTGATTCCAGTTACGAGCATTCGCAGTGATTGGCGTTCATTCGCGGCCAATAGCTTTCTTATCTACTTGCGCCAGAAGGCCGGAGTCAGCAACACCAGCAGGGTGAAGATCTCCAGACGTCCCAGCAGCATGGCAAAGCAGAGTATCCATTTTGCCGGGTCGTTTAAATTGGCATAGTGGGCACCCACATCGGCCAACCCGGGGCCCAGGTTGTTGATGCTCGCCGCGACCGCTGAAAAGGAGGTCATCAGATCCAGGCCGGTTGAAGCCAGCGCCAAGTACATCACACCGAAGCTGGCCACATAGAGGGCGAAGAAGCCCCACACCGCATCAACGATGCGCCAGGGGATGGTCTTGCTGCCAACCCGGATCGGAATTTCCGCATTGGGATGGATCAAGCGGTTGATTTCACGCAAGCCCTGTTTAACCAGCAGCAGAAAACGAATCACCTTGATGCCGCCGCCGGTCGAGCCGGCACAGCCGCCGATGAAACTGGAGAAGAGCAACAGAATCGAGATGAACCCCGGCCAGAGGGAGTAGTCGGCAGTGGTAAAGCCCGTTGTGGTACCAATGGAGACCGCCTGGAAAATGCCGCGGGTGATCGATTCGCTCCAGGTACCGTAAACTCCCATCAAGAAGAGGGCGACAGAGACCAGGATGATAACGATGGTCAGGGTGGTGATATAGCCGCGAAACTCCGAATCCTCAAAGTAGGTTTTCAGTGAGCGGCGGCGAAAGGCGAGAAAATGCAGCGCAAAGTTGACGCCGGAGAGGAGCATGAAAACCACCGCAATCATCTCGATCAGTGTGCTGTCGTAGTAACCGATACTCTCGTCGTGGGTGGAGAAACCGCCAATCGCCACCGTGGAGAAGGCGTGCCCCAAGGCATCGAACGGCTCCATACCGGCCAGCCAGTAGGCCAGCATGCAGCTCAGGGTCAGACCCAGATAGATAAACCAAAGCGCCTTGGCGGTCTCGGTGATCCTCGGAGTCAGTTTGTTGTCTTTTACCGGACCCGGGGTCTCGGCACGGTAGAGCTGCATACCACCGATACCCAGCATCGGCAGCACTGCAACAGCCAGAACGATGATACCCATGCCACCCAACCATTGAAGTTGCTGACGGTAGTAGAGGATCGACATCGGCAGCTCATCGATACCGACGATCACCGTCGCCCCGGTGGTGGTCAGTCCGGACACCGACTCAAACACCGCATTGGTCAGGCTCATGTTGAAGCTCTCGGCAAACATGAACGGCAGGGACCCGGTCAAGCCGAGTACCACCCAGAACATCACCACCACGAGAAAACCATCCCGCACCCTGAGATCCTGATGCTTATTGCGCACCGGCGCCCAGAAGGCCACGCCGAGTCCCAGGGTTACGATGAAGGCGTCGGTGAAACCGATCAGCGCACCATCATCCGCCCAGACCGAGATCGCCAGGGGCGGCAACATGGTGAGGCTGAACACCATCAGCAACACACCCAGAATTCGCTGTACCACAAACAGATGCATCTTTCAGACAGGCCCTAGGTTAAAGAAAGGTCACACCGACCTGGAACAGTTTTTCCACTTCACGGACCTTGCGTTTGTCCACCAGGAACAGGATCACGTGATCACCACTCTCGATCATCGTGTCATGATGTGCAATCAAGACGTCTTCACCTCTCACCACCGCACCAATGGTCGTCCCCTTGGGCAGTTTGATCTCCTCGATCGCCCGGCCAACCACCTTGGATGAGCTGCGATCCCCATGGGCAACCGCCTCGATCGCTTCGGCCGCACCACGTCTCAACGAGTGAACCTGGGCCACATCACCGCGCCTTACATGGGTCAGCAAGGTACCGATGGTGGCCTGCTGGGGAGAGATTGCAATATCGATGGTTCCACTCTGCACCAGGTCCACATAGGAAGGGCGGTTGATCAGCGCCATCACGCGTGCCGCGCCAAGACGTTTGGCGAGCATCGCCGAGAGAATGTTGGCTTCATCATCATTGGTGACCGCACAGAAGACGTCAGTATTCTCGATATTCTCCTCCAGCAGCAGATCTTCATCCGCCGCATCCCCATGCAGCACAATGGTCATGTCGAGACGTTCGGCGATCTCCCGTGCCCGATGCTGATTGTTTTCGATCAGTTTGATCCGGTATTTCTGCTCCAGGGAGGTGGCCAACCGTCGGCCGATATTGCCACCACCGGCCAAGATCAGTCGCTTATAGGGCTTCTCCAGTTTCTGCAACTCGCTCATCACCGAGCGGATATTTTCCGCTGCGGCAATGAAGAAGACCTCATCCTCCGCCTTG
Organism: Candidatus Thiodiazotropha taylori; assembly: GCA_019100305.1. Taxonomy (GTDB): domain Bacteria; phylum Pseudomonadota; class Gammaproteobacteria; order Chromatiales; family Chromatiaceae; genus Thiodiazotropha. The sequence continues at coordinate 3,226 of JAHRHW010000202.1, forward strand.
ATCTCTGTATCCCCCTGGGGCTGAATCACCTCACCCTCCCGATAGATGGCAGCCACTCTGGCGTCCACATTGGGCATATGGTGATAGAGGGTGGAGAGTTCATTGCCAACCAAAGGACCTCCGTAGTAGGCCTTGACGCCCACCAGACGCACCCGCCCATCGGCGAAATCAAGTACCTGCAGAGCACCGGGGTACTCGATCAGTTTGAGGATATAGTCGGTTACCAGCTGCTCAGGGCTGATCAACACATCGACTGGAAATGCCGGCTTCTCGAACAGATTCGGGTAGTCGAGATAGCCTTGGGCACGGACCCTGGCGATCTTGGTGGGGGTATGAAACACCGTATAGGCAACTTGGCAGGCCACCATATTGGTCTCATCACTGTTGGTCACCGCCAGGATCATATCCGCATCTTCCGCACCGGCCCGGCGCAGCACATCCGGGTGACCGGCATGCCCCCGGACAGTACCCAGATCGAGGCGGTTTTGCAGTTCAGTCAGCAGATCCAGGTTCTGGTCAACCACTGTGATGTCATTGGCTTCGCTGACCAATGCATTGGCAACCGAGCGTCCAACCTGACCGGCACCGAGAATAATTATTTTCATTGTTTCATCGGGTGTTGTTGATAAAGGCCCGCAAGTTATCGAGTGCTTATTTGTCTGGCAACCTTAGTCGACTGGGCGGATTGTCTGCAAACTGCAATCGACTGGTGTCGGCCAGAGACATTTGAATGAAATATAGCATTCATAAAAAGGACACCAATATGACACTGTTTCGCAATACCTGCTACCTAGAATGCTGGCGGCTATAAGTATTACGCCTTAATGGGGAGCATATTCTATGTTACAAAAGAAATCATTTCGTCTGTTAGCGTTGCCGGCATCCATCGCGGTAGCGTTGTTGAGTACATCTCTGCTGCTTACCGGTTGTGACGGTGACGATGGGGATGACGGTGTCGATGGTCAAAACGGTGTTGATGGTACCAACGGTACCGATGGTGCTGACGGCATCACCAATTATGTCCCCATTGGCCTGAAGCGTCTGGCGACTGCACCTCTGGATGCGGAGTTCACCGGCCTCTACCTGAACAGTGACAATACCCTGTTCCTGAACGTTCAGCATCCCAGCAGCAGCAACACCACCACCGATGCGGCTGGTAAAGTCTTCGACAAAGGCACCGTTGGTGTCATCGTCGGCCAGGACTTCTCTGCTCTGCCAGAGAACTTCGGTGCACTCGACCTGCCGGTTACCACTGCCCAGAAAGAGGTGGTCATGACCGCAGTCGGCTCTTACCAGGTACTCGCTCAACAGGGTGACAGTCTGGATGATGGCCTGGCAATGGGCGACATCATGACCGCCGATGGCGCCACCCAGATCAAGAGTTCCAACGATCCTGACTTCAACGGTGTTGTCTCTGATGGTAACGGCGGCTTCTACGTCTACACCAACTGGGAAGATCGTCCCGGCAGCATGAGCCGTATCCAGGTGAGCGGACTGACCGACAGCGGTTACGGCAGCATCACCCAGGAAGGTATGATCGATTTCTCCAGTGTCGGCGGCACCTGGGTCAACTGTTTCGGTACCGTAAGCCCCTGGAACACCCCAATGTCTGCCGAGGAGCTCTACTTCGACGACTCCGCAGACTGGTTCAATCCTGATTTCGAGTATTTCAGCAATCCTCAGTCTCTGGCCACCTATCTGGGATACCCCACAGATGGCAGCGGTGACTGGCCGAACCCATACCGCTACGGCTACATCGTCGAGATCGGTAATGCGGCCGATGCAGCGGTTGCCAACGTCACCGTCAACAAGCTGGAGACCATGGGCCGCTTCTCACATGAGAACTCGGTTGTCATGCCTGACGACAGAACGGTCTTCCTCAGCGACGACGGTACCGGCGTTGTGTTCTTCAAGTTCGTCGCCGATGTGGCAGGCGACATGAGCGCAGGCACCCTGTATGCCGCACAGATCACTCAGGCAGCCGGCGTGGATGATCCTGCCGAAGCGGCACTGGGCATCGAGTGGATCGAAATGGCCAGCATGGGCGAAGCGGATATCGAAGCGGCGATCGCCTCCTTCGACGGCACTTTCGCTGATGGCAACTACATCACCGACGAGCAGGTCTGTGACTGGGCCGAATCAAAGTCCGGTACCGATCTGAGCTGTGATGAAGACGCCACTGTCGATGCCAACCCCTTCAGCGATGACCGGGTCGCCTACCTGGAGAGCCGTAAAGCGGCAGTTGCTCTGGGTGCTACCGGTGAGTTCCGCAAGATGGAAGGTGTCAACATCAACTACAACCTGGCCTCATCCTGGTGGAATGGCGGTGCGGCTGACGGCGACCAGGCCTACATGTACATGGCCATGTCCAGCTTTGACGCCACCATGAGCGACGACGAAGGCGCGATTCAGCTGAACGGTGACAACGGCAAGTGTGGTGTCGTCTACCGCATGAAGCTGATGCGCAACGCGGCTGGCGAGGTTGATGTGATGACCATGGTACCGGCGATTGTTGGTGGTCCTTACTACGCCGACCGCTCGGTCAACGAGTGTAATGTCAACAACATCTCCAACCCTGACAACCTGCTGATCATGGACGACGGTCGGGTACTGATCGGTGAGGATACCGGCAACCACGAGAACAACGTGGTCTGGGTATTCGATGATCCAGCCATCTAATCATCTGATTTAGATTACACAATCAAGGATGAGGGGGATGGCACCAGCCATCCCCCTTTTTGCGTTTAGGAGGTCATAAATGAAAGCAGTTTCTTCAATTATTCCTTTGGTAGCGATGGCATCCCTTATTGGATGCGGCGGCTCTGACAGCAACTCTGACAGCCAGAGTGAAAACCAAAGCCAGTCACTGGTCTTTCCATCCGAGTATGAGAAATCCCCATCGGGAACCTTACGCCCGGTGGAGACCGGGTTGGTCTATAACCAGGAGGCCATCGTCCCTCCCCAGTGCTATACCAAACACGAAGCCACCCATAATCCCTGTATGACCTGCCATCAGTCCTACACATTCGGCAGCCGGCCCAACTACATGGATGACGCCGCGCTGCAGGCTGAATACTCGTTCTCTGAGATCGGTGTGACCAACCATTGGCAGAACCTGTTCGAAGACCGCTCAGAAGCGGTTGCACAGATCAGTGACCAGGAGGTCATCGACTATATCTATACCGACAACTACACCACCCTGATTGAACAGTTGCAGAGCGAACCCTGGGATGGCCCGGTACCGGTCATTGAAAACCTCCACCTGGGGGCCGACGCTTTCGATCAGCTGGGTTTCGCCCTGGACGGCAGTCATTGGGTGGCCTTCAACTACAAGCCCCTACCGAGTACGTTCTGGCCCACCAACGGCTCCACCGATGATGTGATGATCCGGCTCCCCGCCGAGTTCCGTGAACAGAGCTGTAACGGCAGCGGTTACTCCAGGGATACCTACATTGCCAATCTGGCCATCGTTGAAGCGGCGATACAGGATCTGCAGCAGATCTCTCTGCCGCCCGTAGATGAAAACAGTTTTTGTGTCGACCTCAATGGTGACGGCCAGTTGGGCGTTATCGAAGAGATTCAGCGACCCGACTTCTATGTGGGCAATGCCTCGGCAGTCAGCGTGACCCCGATGCTCTACCCGGAGGAGACCGAGTTTCTGCATACGGTGCGCTATGTGGGCCTGGCTGAGGATATGTCGATCACCATCCCGACGCGCATGAAAGAGGTGCGCTACATGCGCAAGCATACCTTCTACCCGGCACCGGCCCTGCTCTCTCAATACGGCAATGAGAAACAGGAGAAACTCGACGGCAATCTGCCCAACTTCGTCTCCCGCGGCGACGACGGCCTGGACAACGGTTTCGGCTGGTTGGTATTAGGTTTCATCGAGGCGGCCGATGGCCATCTGCGTAAACAGAGCGAGGAAGAGACCCTGTTCTGCATGGGCTGTCATACCAGCATCGGCAGTACCATCGACCAGACATTCGCCTTCCCCCGTAAGGTGACCGGCGCAGCAGGCTGGGGATACATCGATCTGCAGGGTATGCAGGATGCGCCGAATGTTGGAGGCACGGAAGGAGAGATCCTCAACTACCTGAAGATCGCCGGTGGCGGCAATGAGTTCCGTGAGAATCCTGAGATCATCGAAAAGTGGTTCAACGAGGATGGCAGTGTCAATGAGGAGAAGGTCTCTGCGGCCGACGTCTATGCGCTGATCACTCCCAGTGCGGAGCGTGCTCTGACCCTCAACAAGGCCTATATGGTGATCGTCAAGGATCAGGATTTCATTCACGGGCGCGACGCCAACGTCACACCGGCGGTGAATGTCTATCGGCAGGTGGATCCGGAGACTGCTCCGGTGTTACCGGAGGAGCGTCAATACAGTTGGGATATGCGCCTGGCCTGGTAACCGCCACTACGCCAAGCCCGCAGGGTGCGGTTTCTGCCGCGCCCTGCAACGACAGATACAAAAGAGAGTATGCGTCGGTTAAAAAAGCCTTCCCTGGCAAGATGACGCATCAGATACTCTCCGCCTCCATTTTGATCGCCCCACAGGGGCACTCGGTGGCACACATGCCACAGCCTTTGCAGTAGTCGTACTTGAACTCGAAACGATTGCCTGGCCCCAGTTTGGTGATCGCGTTATCCGGGCAGACTCCATAGCAGTTGTCACACTCGAAACAATTTCCACAGGACATGCAACGACGTGCCTCAT
>JAHRHW010000203.1 GCA_019100305.1 Candidatus Thiodiazotropha taylori
CCGCCAACGAACAGGTGATCGAGGTGTTGCAGTCGCGGGGTGCACTGATGCACGAAGAGCGGCTGCGACACAGCTACCCGCACTGCTGGCGGCATAAAACCCCGATCATCTTCCGTGCCACGCCGCAGTGGTTTGTCAGCATGGATCAGAGTGGGCTGCGGGAGCAGGCACTGCAGGAGATCGAGAAGGTCAGCTGGATGCCCGATTGGGGCAAGGCGCGTATCCAGGGCATGGTGGAGAATCGTCCCGACTGGTGTATCTCCCGCCAGCGTACCTGGGGGGTGCCGATCACCTTGTTCATCAACAAGCAGAATGGGCAGCTGCACCCTGATACACCGGCATTGATCGAAAAGGTCGCGCAGCTGGTTGAGGGGCAGGGCTTTGAAGCCTGGTTCAATCTCGATCTGGATCAGTTCCTCGGTGATGCGGCGGCCGACTATGAGCAGGTGACCGATACCCTGGATGTCTGGTTCGATTCCGGTGTCTCCCACCACTGTGTGCTGGATGCCAGAGAGAACCTGACCTTTCCCGCCGACCTCTATCTGGAAGGCTCCGACCAGCATCGTGGCTGGTTTCAATCCTCGCTGATGACCTCGGTGGCGATGAATGGCTGTGCCCCCTACAAGGCGGTGCTGACCCATGGTTTCACTGTCGATGCTCAAGGGCGCAAGATGTCCAAATCTCTGGGCAACGTGGTAGCGCCGCAGAAGGTGCTGAAGACCCTGGGGGCGGATATCATTCGTCTGTGGGTTGCCGCCACGGACTATCGCAATGAGATGACCGTCTCCGACGAGATTCTCAAGCGTACCGCAGATGCCTATCGCAGGATCCGTAATACGGCCCGCTTTCTGCTATCCAATCTGAACGGCTTCGATCCACAGCAGAATCTGCTCGAACCTTCACAGATGATCGAGCTGGATCGTTGGGCGGTGGATCGCACCCTGCAACTGCAGCAGGAGATCGCGGAAGCCTACGGGGAGTACCAGTTCCATGTGATCTATCAGAAGATCCATAACTTCTGTGTCAATGAGATGGGTGGTTTCTACCTGGATATCATCAAGGATCGTCAATACACCACCCAGGCTGACAGTCTGCCGCGACGCTCCTGCCAGACCGCGATGTACCACATCATCGAAGCGATGGTGCGCTGGTTGGCGCCGATCCTCAGTTTCACCGCAGATGAGATCTGGAAGTCCATACCGGGTGAGCGCAGTGAAAGTGTGTTCCTGGAGCAGTGGTATCAAGGTCTGTTTGGCCTGGATCCCAATGATTCCTTCAATGCGGATTATTGGCAGCAGATCATCAATCTGCGGGAAGCGGTCAGCAAGGCGATGGAATCGTTTCGCGCGGAAGGCAACTCCTCCCTGGATGCGGATGTCACCATCTATGCTGATGATAAGTTGATTGACTCGCTGGCACAGCTGGAGGATGAATTGCGCTTTGTGTTGATCACCTCGGATGCCAGGGCGCTGCCGATGGCACAGAAGCCGGATCAGGTCGAGCTGGATGAGACCCTGGGAGTTGGTGTTCAGGTCACCGCTTCACCACATGCCAAGTGTGTCCGCTGCTGGCATCACAGGGAAGATGTGGGGAGTCATGCGGAGCATCCGGAACTCTGTGGCCGTTGTGTGGAGAATGTCAGCGGAGCTGGTGAACCCCGGCGCTTTGCCTGAGACATTTTCAAAGGGATATCGAAATGATCAACTGGTTGTGGCTCTCCTTTGTTGTGATCTTGCTGGATCAGTTGACCAAGCAGATGGCCGACCGAATGCTGACGCTTTACGAGCCGGTCTATGTGTTGCCGATATTTGATCTGACCCTGATCTACAACAAGGGTGCGGCGTTCAGCTTTCTCAGCGATCAGGGGGGCTGGCAGCGTTGGTTTTTCACGGTGCTCGCCATCGTGGTGACCACCGTACTGACTGTTTGGCTGTGGCGTTTAAAGCAGCAGGAGAAGTGGGTGGCGGTCTCCCTCTCGTTGATCATCGGTGGTGCCATCGGCAATGTGATCGACCGGATTCTGTTTGGTCATGTGATCGACTTTCTGCACTTCCACTATCAACAGCACTACTGGCCTGCATTCAATATTGCCGATTCTGCCATTACCCTGGGTGTGGGGATTATGTTGTACGATGCCCTGGTGCTGGCGAAGCGACGCGACTGAAGTCGTTAACAGACCCAGCCTCCAATTTCGCTGAGTGAGGATCGTCCCGGAATGAAGTTCGGAATTGACCGTCTGATCGAGGAAACTGCACTACGGCGTCCTTTGGCCGGAAAGCGTATCGCTTTGCTTGCCCATCCTGCCTCAACCACTGCGGATCTGACCCATAGCCTGGATGCCCTTGCAGCTCTTCCGGATATTGAATTGACGGCCGCATTCGGTCCTCAACACGGCCTGCGTGGTGACAAGCAGGACAACATGGTGGAGAGCGGCGATGAGCATGACGGTCGTCTCGGTATTCCGTTGTTCAGCCTGTATGGGGAAGTGCGTCGTCCGACTGCAGAGATGATGGATAGCTTCGATCTGCTGCTGGTGGATCTGCAGGATCTCGGCTGTCGCATCTATACCTTTGTCACCACCCTGCGTTATATGCTGGAAGCGGCGTCCGCTCATGGCAAAGCGATCTGGCTGCTCGATCGTCCCAATCCAGCCGGCAGACCGGTTGAGGGATTGATGTTGCGTGAGGGTTGGGAGAGCTTTGTCGGTGCCGCTCCGATGCCGATGCGACACGGTCTCACGCTGGGTGAGATGGCCCTGTGGTTCATCGATCAATTCAAACTCGATGTTGAGTGTGAAGTGATCCGTATGAGTGGCTGGCAACCGGAATCGGCACCGGGTTATGGCTGGCCGTTGGCGGAGCGGACCTGGATCAATCCCAGTCCGAATGCGCCCAACCTGTCGATGGCCAGATGTTATGCAGGAACGGTCATGCTGGAAGGCACAACATTGTCCGAAGGGCGCGGTACCACAAGACCCCTGGAGTTGTTCGGTGCGCCGGATATCGATGTACCGGCGCTGATAAAAACCATGCAAGAGTTGAGTCCCGGTTGGCTTGAGGGGTGTCGGTTACGTCCTTGCTGGTTCGAGCCAACTTTCCATAAGCATGCCGGTCAGTTGTGTCACGGGATTCAGATCCATGTGGACAACGAAGCGCACTACCGGCACACCAGTTTCAAACCCTGGCGCCTCCAGGCATTGGCCTTCAAGGCGCTACGCCAGTTGCAACCTGACTATCTCCTGTGGCGAGATTTTCCCTACGAATATGAGTTCGAACGGCTTGCCATCGATCTGATCAATGGTTCGAGTCTGCTGCGGGAGTGGGTTGATAATCCTGATGCATCGGTTGAAGAGCTTGATGCTTTGGCAACAGTGGATGAGACGGCCTGGTGTCAGGCAACTGAGAGGTTCAAGCTCTATTGAATCATGTAGCATATGGTTATGAGAATTAACCGCAAATGAACGCTAATCACTGCAAACTCGGCATTATAACTTTGCCATTGTGGTTGCTGTTTGCCTGGGTTCCCGATGATTAGCGTTCATTTGCAATTGGTCGTTTTGGTAAACAAGCATGAATAACAATCTGTTTTACTTTTTATTGATGGTCGCTGCCTTGCTTTTGCTCGTTGCCTGCAGTAATGAGAATCCGTCGGTGGAACAGAGCACACCACCACAACCGCAAAGCCAACCGGCGCAAATGATTTCGCTGCCATTGAAAAATCCCAGTTTTGAACAGTCCGATCGGTTCGTAAAAGGCTGGGGATTCTCCCAGCATGCGGGGGAGCCCGCATACGAGGTGTCCATCGATACCACCGAAAGTACGAACGGGAAACACAGTTACCGTATTGAGCGCAAGTTGGTTCAGGCCTGGGGAATGATCAATCAGTGGCTGCCACTGGATAGTGCGGTGGGTAAATCGATCAAGTTGAGTGCCATGATCAAAAGCGAAGCGCTGGGGCCGAAAGGGTTTGACCTTAGCCTGGTGTTTCGCAAAGCCAACAAGAAATTTATCAGCGAAATCTCTTCAGAGATTGTGACAGGCAGCCATGGGTGGCAGCGACTTGAAGTTGTTGCGGTTGTTCCAGCCAAAACGGCTCATTTACAGATTACCGCGGTATTGAATGATGCAGGTACGGCTTGGCTCGATGATGTGCAGCTTAGCCTTGTCGATAAGCAGTGATATCTCATTGGAGTCTTAGGCTGGGCATCGGGAGTTGTCAGCGGCGATTCTATGAGAGTCCACCCAAAGGACAAGGGGTAACAAGGTGTTCGAAGCGAAAAAGGCGATTCTGCTGGATATGAATGGTACCTTCATGTTTGGCGAAGACCGCTTCGGTAATAACGAAGACTATTCAGAGTACTACTACGGAATTGGTGGCAAGCTGGAGAAGTCTTCTGTCAACCGTCTGATTGCTAAGGTCTACGCTTATCTGGATGTGCGCTATCCTGATGAACGTTACAGGGATAACTTCCCAAGCGTCAAAGAGGCCCTTTCAGCGGTGGCTGATTCAGCGCTCTCCCGTTCGGAGATTGACAGAATCATCAGCACATTTTCATTTCATGAACATGGTCATATACCGCAACAGTATGTTGAAACCCTGCTGGCGCTGGCAAGCAAATTCACGCTTGCCGCGGTGATCGATATCTGGGCGCCGAAGGAGAGGTGGCTAAGAACCTTCAGTGACAGGGGGATTGACGGCCTGTTCAAGGCGATCTCATTTTCATCCGATCATGGTGTGGTGAAACCCTCGCCAAAGCCCTTCAGGCGCATTGTGGAGGCGCTGGGCTGCAGTGAACAGGATTGCCTGGTAATCGGTGATTCAGTCAGGCGTGATCTTGGGGGTGCATGTGCTGCTGGAGTGGATTGCGTGCTTGTGGGTGGGGTTTATGACAGCAGGGCGGTAGCCAGTTATCCCAATCTGTTGGCCTTCGAAGATGATTGTTGCTGAGCCACTGTTATCGCCAGGATATAAAACAGGCAGGTATATTTATCTCCTCTTCTGAAGGCAGGGATAATAACTCACTTCTCCCCTTGAGGGAGAGGGGTCGGAGGATAGGGCGAGAATAATCGTCTTGATCCTGATGTGAAACCAATGTGATAAAGATGAAGGTGCAGTGAGTTTTTGTCCCTGTTAGCCAGCGGAAACGCTTCGCGTACACCCTCTCCCCAACCCCTCTCCCATCAAGGGAGAGGGGCTTTTAGGTCAGCAGATGGACAGGGTGGGATTACTTCAGAATACCTAAAGGCTGGGGGTTTTAACTCCCCTCTCCCCTTGCGGGAGAGGGGTTGGGGGAGAGGGGGAGAAAAAGAGTCTTGGTTTTCATGTGAAACCAGCGTGATAAAGATGAAGGCGCGGCGAGTTTCTGTCTCTACTAGTCAGTGGAAACACCTCGCATACATCCTCTCCCGTCAAGGGAGAAGGGCTCTTAGTTTGGCTTGCGGGAAGATTGAAAGTTAACAGGCCCCAAAATATAGAAACATCATGAACAAATCTGTTCATGCCTGGTGATAAAAGGAGATAGAGATGGCAATTAGAGGTTCATGTGCCTGTGGTGAAGTGACCTATGAGGTTGATGGTGAGTTGCATGATGCAGCTTCCTGTCACTGTTCCATGTGCAGGAAGGCCAACGGCACTCAATCCTCCGCATTTGCTCTGATTGAACCGGGTAAGCTGTCATGGCTGACTGGAGAGTCGCTGTTGACTCACTACAGCTCTTCCGAAGAGATGGGAAGTTTTTTCTGTAGTAGATGCGGTTCACCGCTTGCTGGAACCTATCAGGGTGTGATCGGCTGGGTTACTCTGGGGTGTGTCGATGGAGAGCCTGGGGTAAAGGTCGAGAAACACATTTTCATGGGCAGTAAAGCCTCTTGGGAGACCAATCCGGGCGATGTGCTTGAATTTGATGAATTTGCCGATTGATCGATGTGCCGCTGAGCTATTTGCAGAAGGCCGACACCCGCATATCATCCTGCGGATCAACGATTCTCCAGTCATCCAGAGGTTTGATGCAGTAGGTATAACCCTGCTCAGTAACCACTCGGGTCGTGCCATCGGCCAGTGTGGAAATATTCGCTGCTTCCCTTTTTGGGTTTAGCGCCTGATCGAGGATTGCCGATACTGAGCCTTTATCTCCCGTGGTATCGGCTTGTCCCTCGTCACTGACCAGATTGCGGATGATCTGTTTTGATGAGGAAAGGATTCTGGCAGAGGTGACTCTATCTGTTTTCGATTCCATTATTGGTTTCTTTCGTTCGTTGCGTTCGGGAGGAATGGCTGGTGATGGTGTATTGTCAGGGCGTTTGGGTTTTGCTGTCCGAGTCCTCGGCTGTTTCGGCATTGAGGCCCGTTGGTGGTTTTCGTCTGGCGTGCTGACCCTGACGGGTGACTCGATGGTGATCCGAATCGTGGATGATCGGTCGTGTGAGGGTGACTCTGGCAGATAACGCCACAACTTGTCACCCAGATACCAGGTCAGCAGAAAATGCATCGCAACCGATAGGCTGAGTGCTGATGCGAATGTTCTGCTCATTGAGTCTTCCCTGGATTGCCGGCTTGCCCTAGCGCATGGTTACCAACTCTTCAGCAGCGCTTGGATGAATCGCAATGGTGTCGTCGAAATCCGTCTTTGTTGCACCCATTCGCATCGCCACTGCGAAACCCTGCAACATCTCATCCGCACCGATACCGATCACATGACAGCCGACCACTTTCTCTCGGGCGCCAACCGTAACCAGTTTCATCGCCATCTTGCTCTGATGTTTGGTGAATGCGTGATACATCGGTGTGAATCTGGACTGGTAGATCTTTACCGCATCCCCATGAATCTCCCGGGCTTCACTTTCGGTCAGGCCAACGGTGGCGATGGGCGGGTGACTGAAGACCACCGTCGGGATCAGGTCGTAGTCGAGTTTTCGCTCATGCATGCCGCCGAACAGCCGGTCGCCAAGCCGTCGTCCTGCGGCAATGGCCACCGGTGTCAGTTGAGCCCGTCCGGTGACATCGCCGATCGCATAGACACCGGGCTGGTTGGTATTCTGCCACTCATCGGTAGGGATGTAGCCCTGCTCATCCGTGGCAATTCCAATTTTCTCCAGGTTCATGCCAGAGGAAGCCGGTGCTCTGCCGATGGCCCACAGCAGCTGATCGAAACGGCCCAGCTGATGTCCGGTATCGGCACAGATCAGTTCAAGATCCCCGTCATCCTGCTTGACTACCTCTCCGATGCGTGAAGAGGTGATGATGTTGACGCCGGCGTCCACCATCTCCTCCATCAGACACTCCCGCAACATGGCATCGAAGGGTCTGAGCAGGTGCTCTCTTCTCAACAGCAGCGTGACATTGCTACCCAGAGCGTTGAGCAGGCCAGCGATCTCTACCGCAATATAACCACTGCCTACCACAGCCACTTGGCGGGGTAGGGTATCCAGCTCAAAAAAGCCATCTGAAGTGATGCCGTGCTCTGCACCCGGTAAGGATGGCACCACCGGATAAGCGCCCGGGGCGACGATGATGTGTTCGGCCTGCAACTGTTCCCCGTTCACTTCCAGCGTGTGCGGATCGATGAAACGGGCGTATCCGGTGATCTCATCGATTTCCGAATCTTTCAGATAGGTGTGATACCAGCTGTTGATACCGGCCACATATTCATCCCGGTGTTGCTTCAGGGTTTCCCAAGAGAATCCATTGATGTCGATCTGAAAACCGTAATCGGCGGCATCGTGAAGGGTATGGGCTACACCGGCTCCGTACCACATGACTTTTTTCGGTACACACCCGAGGTTCACGCAGGTACCTCCAATTCGCTTGGCTTCGATCACAGCGCATCTGGCGCCATATTTGGCAGCGCGCTCCGCGACTGAGAGACCGCCGCTACCGGCGCCGATGGCGATCAGGTCATATTTTTTACTCATT
>JAHRHW010000204.1 GCA_019100305.1 Candidatus Thiodiazotropha taylori
CAGCGATGTGCGACTCTACAACGGCGGCTGGTCTCACTGGGGGAATCGCTTGACCCTGCCTGTCGTTGAAGGTGAAGAACCCTACGGTGGTGAGTACGCTCTGTAATCGGTAGCGGTTAGCAGGCACCGGACGACACCCGGAGAGTCACACCATCCTCCATGAGGATTGTCATTGAGCCTGACGAGCAGGATTCAATATGCTGTCGGTTTTCGGGAGCAACACCATGAGTCTTGATCGCGGCACCAAGATCTATGCCGGCATCTTGGGCAGTCTGGTCGGTTTGAGCCTGTTGGCCTGGCTGTTAACCCTTGACTTCAGGCTTGCAGAGATCGATGAGATGCTCGAGCAGGATAAGCAAATTGCAGCCTATCCTTATACCTTCAGAGCATTGGAGATCAAAGGGGCAACAGCGATAATCTCAACACCCAGAACCAGTGCTGTGCCGGCGGTGACATTTCTCAGCATGATCTTTCCCCGCTTGAGTCGGAAAAGTGAACAGGACCCCGACGTGATTGCGGCACAAAAACAGCTGGGTGAAATCCAGGGGAAAGTGCGCAAACTGGTTCTCAACAGAGAGGACATCGAGCGGGTCAGCTGGCGTATCGACAAAGACTGGTATGCCCAAAAAGGGGTATTGATCGATTGAGAATGTTGTTTGAAGCGATGCTGAATGGCGTTGTTCTGTCTCAGTCTTGCTCGTTCAGACAGACCATCAGTTTCCAATGCAATGATCGAGGATTGGGATCTCCATGGCCTGATCAGTCAGTCACTCATTCTTCCCGGTTCCGCATAAAATCTGCGGTTTTGAAAAAAGCCTTAAGCAACTCCTCCTGCAGTGACTCTTCCATCGACATCTGCTGCATGGCGGTTTTCATACATTGCATCCATTGGTCACGCTCTTCGATGCCGATACTGAAGGGAAGATGGCGCGCTCTGAGTCTTGGATGACCATACTTGTCAGTATATAGCGATGGGCCGCCCAACCAGCCAGAGAGAAACATGAATAACTTCTCCCGAGAGACCTTGAGGCTCTTGGCATGCAACTGGCGTAATTCGGTGAGATCGTCCTGCTCATCCATCAGGTCATAGAAGCGATCGACCAGTTCACGTACCGATTTTTCGCCACCCACTCTTTCATAATGTGTTTCTGCTGGTTGCATGGTCTCCGATACCCGATAATTAAGCCAAACCGTGGATATCAATCCGAACGATTGAGTCGGCAAATACAACAGAATTGATACCCTGCCTCAAGCAGAATAATCAATCGATGCAAGCACTTTTCTCTTGTATCTCCATAACACACTGATTACAAAGTATTTCTTAGCCAGTCTAAGGAGCATTGCCTGAAGCCTGGCAAAACGAATCCGATGCACCCTGCCAGGCAATAAAAGCCACTCAATCCCAGGGTAATTCTTAAAGTACAAATTTCTAATAATTATTGTACACTATGTATAAGTTTTAACACTTCGAACAGGTTCATGAAAGAACAACCCTCTTACAAAAACGGTTATTACCCGATTCGAAAGGTCTCCGAATTGACCGGCATCAATCCCGTAACGCTGCGCGCCTGGGAGAGACGCTATGGTCTGATTAAACCGGAGAGAACCCCAAAGGGACATCGACTCTATACCGATAAACATATCCATCTGATCCGGCAGATCATGGACTTTATCGACCAGGGTATCTCGATCGGTCAGGTCAAGAACCGGCTCTCTGACAACGGCGCCTCCCTGCAAGCCGTGGATCCACCCCAGGCTGAAGAGAGTGATGTCTGGAAAACCTATCGCAGCAGAATGCTTCAGGCGATCGCTGAGTTCGATGAAAACGCCCTCGACGGCAGCTACAATGAGGCGCTCTCCCTCTATCCAATCGAACTGGTAACCCGTCTGCTACTGCAACCCATGCTTCACGAGCTGCAGCAAAGGCGAAGCAGTCAGCCTTTGGCTGAAGTGGAAAGCCGCTTCTTTCATACCTACCTGCGCAACAAACTCGGCGCACGTTTTCATCACCAGTCCGCACAAGCCCGCGGTAGACGACTGCTGGGTGCCTGTCTGCCGAACGAATACAGTGAAGTTGAACTTCTTCTGTTCAGCCTGAAAGCGATGACCCAGGGATACAGGCCTGTTTTGTTGGGACCGGATTTGAGTTTGGAATACCTGCCAATGACAATCAACCGAGCCCACAGCGAAGCCTTGGTCCTGTTCGGCAGCTTGGAGCCTCCAGTCGCCCTGTTGCAGAGTCATCTGCCGGCTTTGGTTCAAAAAGTAAATGAGCCGGTATTTGTCGGCGGCTCAATCACACAGACCCATCAAGCGGAGATATTACAAGCGGGTGCAATACCACTGGCAGTGGATTTGGCTGCGGCTGTGATTCAAATCGATGACCGGTTGATAAAAGGCCACTGATCATGAACCGGTCGATCCTCTGGTTAAGAAGGGATCTGAGGTTGACCGACCACCCGGCCCTGCTGGCTGCCATCCGTGACGCGAATTATCTTCTACCGGTCTACATCCATGCGCCAGAGGAGGAACAACCGTGGCAGCCTGGTGCAGCATCCAACTGGTGGCTGCACAACAGCCTGATCGCGCTGGACAGGGATCTACGCAAGCTGGGATCCGGCTTGATCATCGCCCAAGGATCGAGCCGTCTGGTGTTACGCAAGCTGGCTCTAAAACATCGATGCCAACGATTGTTTTTTACCCATCTACCCGAGCCTGCATCGATACAACGGGATAGTCGGGTCTGCCATGAACTGACCAAGTCCGGTGTCAGCTGTCATCAGTTTCACTCCTATCAGCTTTTGGACGGAAACCCGATCCGACGACTCGATGGAGGCAGTTACCGGGTGTTTACCCCCTTCTGGCGTGCGCTACAAAAACACGGCATGTTGCACCGGTCCACGGATTCAGCACCAAAATCCCTGCCTCCACTGCCCGACAAGATTGATTCACTGGAGATAGACAGCCTGAAACTGCTGCCAAGCAACCCCTGGTATCGAGAGTTTCACAATCACTGGCAGCCCGGTGAAGCGGGAGCCTTCAAAAAGCTGCATGGATTCATGCAACAGACGGTCAATAATTACCATACCGGCAGAGACAGGCCTGACCAATCTGTCACATCCCGTCTATCTGCTCATCTTCATTTCGGTGAGATCAGCCCGGTACAGATAGCCAACGGCTTATCGGCCCGACTTGGTGGTACGCCGACATACACCGACAATGAGGGAGCGAATCAATATCTCCGCCAATTGGCCTGGCGTGAATTTGCCATCGATCTATTGGCAAACAACCCCCATACCGACCGACTGCCCTTCGATTCCCGGTTTGCTGACTACCCTTGGCGGTCAGACAAGCAAGCCAAAAACCTTCTTCAACAATGGCAACTGGGAGAAACCGGCATACCTATTGTAGACGCCGGTATGCGGGAACTGTGGCAAACCGGCTGGATGCACAACCGGGTGCGCATGATCGTCGCTTCCCTGCTGAGCAAAAATATGGGCATTCACTGGTTGCAAGGCGCCCGCTGGTTTTGGGATACGCTGGTTGATGCAGACCTGGCAAATAACAGCCTGGGATGGCAGTGGAGTGCCGGCTGCGGTGCAGATGCGGCACCCTACTTCCGTATTTTCAACCCTGTAAGACAGGCAGAAAGGTTCGATCCCAACGGTAACTACATCAAGCATTGGCTGCCGGAATTGTCCACATTGCCCACCAAGAGTCTGTATTCACCCTGGACGGCAAAAACAAGCGAACTGTTCAAAGCAGGTGTACAGCTAGGCAAAACCTATCCCAAACCCAGTGTCGACTTACAGAGCTCAAGAAGAGAGGCGCTGAAACGTTGGGAGAGTGTCAAGCGTCGATCCAACACCGCTGGTACTAAATGATGAACCAATCCGATACAACAAAACCGATCATCGGCCTCAGTGCCTGCCTGTTGGGACACCAGGTGCGGTACGACGGTGGCCATAAACGAGATCGTTTCATTGCCGAGACACTTCAGGAACATGTCGAGTATCATCCACTCTGTCCGGAGACCGGCATTGGCCTGGGAGTGCCTCGCCCTACGATCAGACTGATCGGTGATCCAGACAGCCCCCGCCTGGTCGGGGTTGCGGATCCAAGCCAGGATTTTACCCGGCAGATGCAGGCATATACCCTGCAGCAGACCGAGCGGCTGCACCATTTGAGCGGTTATATTCTGAAAAAAGACTCGCCGAGCTGTGGCATGGCTCGGGTTAAGGTCTATTCCGAACAGGGTACCCATGCGCAGCGAAAAGGCAGCGGCGTTTTTGCTCAGCTGTTAATGGAAAAGCTTCCTCTGCTTCCGGTGGAAGAAGAGGGCCGACTCAACGATCCGGTACTGCGGGAGAACTTCATCAACCGCATCTATGTCTACCATCGTTGGCAGCTGCTTCGGCAGCAAGGCTTCTCTGCCGCAAAACTGATCGACTTTCATACCAACCATAAGTACCTGGTGATGGCCCACTCTCAAGCCGCTTACCAGAGGCTGGGACGACTGCTCTCAAACCTCGCCGAAGAGGACCTGGATCAGATCGCAGCCACCTACATTGAGGCCTTGATGCAGACTCTCAAACGCCGGGTCGCCCGTAGCCGTCATGTCAATGTGTTGCAACATATCATGGGCTATTTGAAAAAACGCATCGACACCGAGGACAAGAGTGAACTTGTCTCCTGTATTGAGGCTTATCGACGCATGGAAACCCCTTTAGTGGTGCCAATGACATTGTTGAAACACTACTTCCGACTTCACCCGGACGACTACATGTCCAGACAGATCTATCTGCAACCCCATCCCGAGAAACTTGGTCTGCGTAATTTAATCTAGGCCCCAGATATGGATGTCAGTAACACCAGACTCTCATTGTCTGAATAAATCGGTCACTACTGGCCGATTAACTTTCAATCTCCCCAGCAGCAAGACTAATATCCCCCTCCTATGAGGGTAGAGCGGTGCAAACAGATGAAATCGATCAATTCTGCTTATCCCGAAATCACCAGAAGCGAATGGCTTGAAGCCCCTCCAGAGCCATTTCACTATCAGACTGGGTAACCATTGAAGATCGAAAACGTCGGGATACTTTACACAGCCTAAGGATCTGCTGGTTGTTTATAACTCAGGCAATTGATTACAAGAGAATTAATTTAATGGCATTCTAATTGCACATTGATACTGGGGGCATTCAAATTGGAGTCTTACTCACTGCCAAGCAGTTTCCTATGAACCGCTTTTTGATCTTACTGCCATTGATCGTGTTTATCAGCTCTACTGATATTCTTGCGGAGCATTCTGGATTATTGTCCATGGATGGTTTATCTCAACTCTCCAGCGCAGGGGCTGAACAGAACCTCTCTGTGTCTCTGTTCGAGGCAACCTTCCTGATGAGTGAAGGGACAAACCCTTGTGCAAGCCCCTATCAGATGAACAGCAGTTGCATGACCCTGTTTCGGGACGAGAGTAGCAATCAGTTACTTCAGCCCCTCTCTCTACTGTTGATGGCATTGGGCCTGATCGGTTTGGCTCTGGTCACCCGCATCAAGTGAAAAACGGTTGATGAACAGACGGTGATCCGCCTCACTTAAGCGTCGACAGACCTCGCGACCAAGATTCATATAGATCATCAAATACTGCTCGTGATCAAGACCGTAGAGTTCTGCCAATCGCGCCGCCTTGATCTGAATTGCCTGACAATCCTCCAGAGCCTGAACGGCTGCACTGCGTGGCTTGCAGTCCATCAGAGCCATTTCACCAAAACAGTCACCGGTTTCCAGGGTTCTCAGCATATAGAGTCTCTCCTGCCAGGTTCTGTATACTGCCACCCGCCCCTGCTCGAGAATATAGATTGAGTTATCCAGGTCTCCCTCCTGAAAAAAATATTGATCTTTTTCAACCTCGATAATGGAGGCCTTGCTGATTAACAGATCCAAGGTGTTCTCACTCACACCACCAAAGATCGGCATACCCTGTAGCATGGAAACTCTTGATTGGTGCATTGGCCCGCCCCACTGGTCTTCAGAATTGTTGTTGGAACTGTTTCAAGTCTAGTTGGATTTGTTCAAACTATAAACGTCGATCCTCCTCGTCTCTAAACAGCCTGCAGGTAGCGCTTGCGAATCCAGCTCAGCACACCACCAAGCAGCGGCAGTTTTTCATAGATATATTCAGCGGAATCCCAATAGTCGATATGTTCGATCACCTCACCCTGAGGATTGAATCGAACCTGACTGATGCCAACGATAGATCGGCTTTTGCTACTACCCTTCGGGCGATAAAGAAACTTCCAGTGTAGATAGCCCTGATACCCACTGCCGCAACTGTCACTCACTTCAAACTGACAGGTTTCACACACTCTGAACATATGTCTGAACACCTGTTTTACCGATTCGATGCCTACAACATCATTAAACGGATCCTTGAAACGAATCCGCTGGTTGAACACTTTGTCACACTGCTCAAGTTTCGTTTTGTCCAGCGACTCAAAAAAATCACTGTAGCCAGACAACCACTCTCCAATCTTACTCATTTCAGCAATCTCCGCATCAGTGCAAAATAGACTCCGTATGGCATCCAACTGAGTAATCTCATAATCCATGAAAATGTGGTTGGAAAGCGGATTTCAAAACGGTTTGATATAAGCTGATCTTTAATCACTTTGGCAGCCATTACCGGGGTAATCAAAAACGGCATCTTGAAATCATTCTTGTCTGTGAGATCTGTTGCCACAAATCCTGGATTGATCAAGCGGATACGAATTCCCAACTGTAACAGTTCCGGCTGTAAAGACTCGGCCAGATTGATCAATGCCGCCTTAGTGGCACTGTAGGGAGCAGCACCTGGCAATCCACAATATCCGGACAGACTGGCCGTTATCAGGATCTGACCCTGGGCTCGTTGGCTCATACCCGGTATCAGCGCTGCTATACAGTTGACCACACCGAGATAGTTGACATTGTTGAGCCTGCGAAACAGCTCCGGGTCGAAATCACTCAGTCTCATTGGTGAGTAATCTCCAGCATTCAGAAAAGCATAATCTACGCTTCCATAATCTCGCTCGATCTCGCCAATCACATCGTTAACGGATTGCGGATCAGTCACATCCAGCACAATCTGCCGAATCGGGTGGCTACCACCAGTTTCTGCGGTTTTGCTCAACTTCTCCCGATTACGCCCTGAAATCACCACAGTCCAACCCATGTCACTCAAAGCATGAGCCAACGATCTACCGATACCGCTACCGCCTCCGGTAATCCAGGCTACCGGGGATCCATTCTGTTCATCGTTCCTGGGATGCACCATAAATCATACCTTTTGTATCAATTTTCGAGACTCGTCTTTGTTTTTAAATTAGCCACATCACATTGTTTTTAAAAGATTTATTAATTTTTCAGATAAATAAACCTAAAATATACAATGTCATTGTATAACTATTATAGTTGTTTTTTGTACAATTTTGTACAAATATTATCTGTAAATCGATCTGCAGGTAATTACTGTGAAACAAAACGAGATAAAACGAATCGGGATTGTGGGAAGCGGTATCGCAGGCTTGAGTGCAGCCTGGCTGCTTAAAGACAGATATCAGGTGGATCTGTACGAGCAGAACGACTATGTGGGTGGCCACACACACACAATCGAGGTGCCGGAGGGTAGTGACAGGATTCCAATCGACACGGGGTTCATTGTTTATAACGAACCCAACTACCCCCTGCTGACAAAACTGCTGGATCACCTTCAGGTAGAGACCCAAAACACCGATATGTCGTTTGCCGTTTCGATCGATTCCGGCTCGCTCGAGTACGCCGGTGACAATCTGAAGAAACTGTTTGCCCAGAGACAAAATCT
>JAHRHW010000205.1 GCA_019100305.1 Candidatus Thiodiazotropha taylori
CACGGCATAGGCGGTCTCTTCTTCTATAAATTTCACACCGATCAGGTAACAATCCTCCTCCTGCCTGGACCAGACCACCACCCCGGTAGCATGAAACTGAGGTGGTGTGATCGGGATGGCAATGTGAATTTCCGTGCCCGGCTCGATATGATCATCCGTCAGAAAGCAGAGCCCACCCTCACTGTAGTTTGTCAGTTTTTTACGGTGTGCAGATGCCCTACCGCCCAACTGAAAATCGATGGGTACATCGGTGGGGTGTCTGATATATAGGCGCATGGCGATATAGATTGCTCAGATGATGTTTAGCAGCTGGCTTTGTTGGGTCGAGCCAATCGATTCAACACATACTACCGGCGACAGATGGTGTCTCATTATGAATACATGCTGGTGGCTGCTGAATGATCATCAGTTCCGTTTAAGAATTATTGAGACCAATCACTTTAACAAAAGCAAAGGTCAGATATTTTTTCAAGGTCGCCAGAGACATTATCCGCATGCAATGGTTATAAACTGTAAACCGATAGGACGCCTGAAGTCCGGACTTGCATGTTGATAAGCATCCCCACAAAATCAATTCTATGAAATTTCCTAAATATATCGAAATGATGAACCGGCTGATCGGCGCTGCCTCGGTAAGCAGTGTCAATCCCGAATGGGACATGGGTAACGGTGCTGTTATCGAACTACTGGACAGCTGGTTCAGCTCGCTGGGTTTCGAGACCGAGATCCTGGCTGTTCCCGGTCGTCCCGGAAAACTCAACCTTATCGCCTCCTACGGCCGGGGTAGCGATGGACTGGTGCTCTCCGGCCATACGGATACCGTCCCCTTCGATGAGGATAAATGGAGCTCGGACCCACTTAAACTGAGTGAACGGGAGCAACGCCTGTACGGCATCGGCACGGCGGATATGAAAGGATTTTTCGCCGTCATCCTTGAGGCCGTCAGAGAGCTCCCCCTCGATCAACTCAAGAAACCCCTGGTAATAGTGGCCACCGCCGATGAAGAGAGTGACATGTGCGGCGCTAAGTCATTGGTGGATCTGCATCGCCAGTTGGGCCGCCACGCGGTCATTGGAGAACCCACCGGCCTGAAGCCGGTGCGTATGCATAAGGGGGTATCGATGGAGTCGATCGTACTCACCGGACAATCGGGCCACTCCAGCAATCCGCAGCTTGGCAGAAATGCACTGGATGGTATGCAGCTGGTACTTGGAGAGGTTCTGAATTGGCGGACGGATCTTCAGCGTCGTTATAAAAATCCGGCATTCGAAATCGATGTGCCCACCCTCAATCTGGGCCATATTCACGGGGGAGATAATCCAAACCGGATCTGTGGCAAGTGCGAACTTCAATTCGATCTCAGACCACTACCCGGTATGGATCTGCAGTTACTCAGAGCGGAACTGAGTGAGCGCATCGAATCCTGTCTGTCCGATAGCGGTCTGGCGTGGCACTACAAACCTCTGTTCGATGGGATACCTGCCGTAGAAACTCCAGCAGAGGCAGCGATTGTCAAAGCGGTGGAGAGATTCACCAACAGCCAGGCGGGTGCCGTGGCATTTGGTACCGAAGCCCCTTTTCTGAACAGCATGGGCATGGAGACGGTGATCTGTGGCCCGGGAAGTATCGACCAGGCTCACCAACCGGATGAATATATCCCCCTCGAACATATTCAACCTGCGATTAACCTGATACAGTCACTGATCAGGAAGTTTTGTTTATAGACAGCGGCTTAGGGCTATTCTCACAAGATGAAAAAACGCGATCAAAAACTGCAAGACATGTTTGTCGACTGGTTTCGTGGTTCATCCCCCTATATCCACGCACATCGCGGACGAACATTTGTGATTACCTTCGGTGGCGAGGCTGTCACTGACGCTGGTTTTGCCAACCTGATACACGATATTGCACTCCTGCACGGTCTGGGTATCCGATTGGTGCTGGTGCATGGCGCCAGACCGCAGATCGAAGAGCGTCTGCAAACCAGAGGCGTTGAAACCCAGTTCGTCAACGGATTGAGAATCACCGATGATCCGGCTCTGACCTGTGTCAAAGAGGCGGCCGGCGCAGCGCGGGTTGAGATAGAGGCTCTGCTCTCAATGGGTCTTGCCAACTCTCCCATGGCCGGGGTAAGGATTCGTGCCGCCTCAGGGAATTTTGTCACTGCCAAACCGCTGGGCGTCAAAGAGGGCATCGACTATGGCCATACCGGGGTGGTGCGCCGAGTGGATGCCGCCGGCATTGAACAACGGCTTGAATCCGGAGCAATCGCGATCGTGCCGCCGCTGGGGTATTCACCCACCGGCGAAGTCTTCAATCTCAGCTACGCCGATGTGGCCGCTTCGGTAGCCACCGCGCTTGGTGCGGACAAACTGATCGCGCTGGTCGAGGCCAAGGGAGTGACGGATTCGCGCAAAAGACTGATCACCAGCCTCTCGCCTCGTGAAGTGGACAAATTGTTAACCAGCAGGAAAACGCTCTCGGAAGATCTGAAGCAGAACCTGAACGCGGCAGTCTCTGCCTGTCGCAGCGGTGTCAAACGTTGCCATCTGATCGACAGACAGCTGGATGGGGGACTGCTCAAGGAACTGTTCACCAGAGACGGTATCGGCACCCTGATTTCGGCAGAACCTTACGAGGAGACCCGTACAGCCCGTATCGATGATGTGGTGGGTCTGCTTGGGTTGATCGAACCCCTGGAAGAGAAGGGCATCCTGGTAAGACGCTCCAGAGAGCTCATAGAGACTGAAATTGACCGATTCACACTCATGGAGAGGGACGGTATGGTGGTCGCCTGCGCCGCGCTATACCCCTACCAACAGGAGTCCATGGCTGAACTGGCCTGTGTCGTGGTTCACCCTGAGTACCGGGGTAGCGACCGGGGAGAACGTCTGCTTGCCCATATGGAGGCCGTGGCCGCCGATCAGGGTATCCACAGACTCTTCATCCTCACAACCCAATCCGCACAATGGTTCAAGGAGCGGGGCTTCGCACCAGGCAGCCTGAAGGCACTGCCGATGCTGAAGCGCAAGCTCTATAATTATCAGAGAAAATCCAAGGTTTTCATCAAGACCCTTTGAGTCTTCTGCAAGCATTATGAAGCCGGAATGTTAGGGTTTTTCCCGCCCACTCAGGGAGATCCCTTATTTCCTTACTATTTTACTCTGTTATTACCCTCATCCAGCTGCTAAAAAGTAGAGCATCATCAATTCCTGCTCAGGAGTGGACAATGGAAGATAACGATCTGGATGTGCTGCAACTCTGCGGGTATAGCTTGGTCGTGCTCGGCTTTCTCGCCTTGCTGATCAACCATGTCAGTGTACTCATGGGTAATCCCTGGTTGATACCCGATTTCATGCGCTTGTATTGAAGTCAGCCACAGTCTCTATTCGACACTCTCTCCCGGCTGTCTACGGGAAAGGTTAGCTGTATGAGGATATTGCCTTGGCTGCAATCTGAAGCGGCCTGTTCAGCAACCGGACCCACCTTCTGCATCCACGCTCAGGCGTAACTGCTGCCGATTCACTCCTGCCTCCACAGGCTGTATGCGCAACAGCGCTTGAGCAGCTATTTTTATTTGATGGGCATCCATATCAGGATAGTAATGTTCTATTAGGGCCTGTTAACACTAATCCAATTAGCCCTGCTGGGTCTGTTCTTGCCCAGCAAGGCAGATTGAGCGTTGTGTAGTCATTCTACATGAGCGAATGATAACGCAGCTGGGCGTAAAAACAGGCCCTAAAAAAAACCAAAATGGATCGATCGATGGTAGAGTCAGTGTCGCGCTCTACTTGATCATCACTATTTCCCCGCAGCTACGACAGACGGTGGCTGCTTAAGGAATTAATTCCTGGAGTATTCACAGAAGGCTCTTGTGGATTGGGGGTTACTGGCTTTTTTTCCCAAAGTGTGATTAATATGAGCAGTGCTTAATTATCAGGAAGTTTTTAACAGGGAGCTTATAGATGGGATATTTGGTTTGGACAAAGGAACTCGAAACAGGAATCGAAGTCATCGATGGACAACATGAACGTATCGTCGACTATATCAACAAACTCCATGACGCCAGGCTGAACAACGATCTGATTGCGATTGGCGATATCATTGCAGCAACGGTCGATTACACAATGTCTCACTTCAGTTTTGAAGAGGCGCTGATCGAAGATGCCGGATATGAATTTGTGAGGCCTCATAAAAAAGTTCATGAGTTGTTTATTCGTCGGGTTTCTGAATTCCAGGATCGTTTCAAAAGCGGCGAGGATATCTCTGCGGAACTACACGACCTATTGGCCCGCTGGCTGTTCAATCACATACGCAACGATGATGCGGCATATGTTAAGGCGGTAAGAAACAACCTACGCGAGATTGCTGCCGACAATCAGAAGCAAGGTGGATTTGGGAAATCGTTGAAACGATTCTTCGGTGGCAAGTAGGGCGCCTATTGTTCGATCGCTGGTCCGACCAATTCAGTATTCGAAGATAAATCATTGCAGCTAATGTTACCGGACTCCTGAAACCACCGGGTAGCGCAGAGCATTCTCAATGGCTCCCAGGGTTAATGCTGAACGACTTTATCCCCGCACAGAAAGTAGCGGTCCTTGCCCTCGTGCTTTGCATTGTCTCGGCGCTCGTTTACCACTTCCAGCATTTGTGACCACTCCTCGATATGATCGGCCACGCGTTCGCAAACACTGATACTGGCAGTCACCGGACTACCGTCAGGCAGTGTGCCCAATCCTTTGCTGTGGATGCGTTTTACTGTGATTGCTGCCCCGTCGCAGTCGGTACCGGGCAACAACAACAGAAACACCTTTTCACCCCACCGCACCAGCATATCGCTATGTCTTAGATCATCGTGCAGGATATCAGCGGCCTCAACGACCACATGATCGTAGGTGGCATAATCGAACTCTGCAATGATGTTTTCCGCATTGTCCAGATCGACCAGGGCGATACTCAGGTTCCCCCCATGGACATGTGCCTGCTCGAATGCTTTGACCAGGCTCTGCATTCCGGATTTTCTCGTTTGGGCTCCGGTTACAGGATCATGATCCGCTCGGGTGATCAGCGCAATCATGTATTGCAACTGCAGCGTCGCGGCAAACAGCACCACGCCTAAAATAATGCAAAGCAACCACAGCATTGCAAATATCTGATCGACAGGAACCGTGGCGTAGTAACTCCACCCGGTTATGGTCAGCAGAACCAATAACAGCGAAATGACCATACCTTCGATAACCGACAACGGGAATAGTCCGATCAGACCAATCGCCACATAAGGCAGTATGGTATAGAGCTGAAGTGCCAGTTGCCCCATCTCCTGATCGGTTACCGGTGTTAAAAAATGCGCCGAGGCAAAAAAAGTCAGCGGCAGGTTGATCAATAAACCGCCCAACACCAGCAGATTCTTCTTCAGATCATTCTCAGCTGTTTTGTTACGGGAGAGATAATAAAAATGCCCTGTCGAGATCAATCTGATCACCACGATGGGTAACAAGACATCCAAAGGCAGCAGTAGATAGTCAACAATGATCCACAGGGGTATCAGCAGAGTAAACAGCGATGCCACGAAACGAACCCGATCACCGATCAGAATCGCTCTGTGCTTTTTCATATAGTCGGGGTGATCTTCCGCAGAGAGCAGGTCGTCCAGCTCCTGCATCGAATAGATACGTGAATTAACACCGAGATGTTTGATATATGAGTGCACCAATGACATTTGATTAAACCACCCCAAGCCCCGAATTCTGCATAGTATACACCACCCCTCCAACACTAATAACAGGTAAAAAGCCGTTTCTGCCTGACCAGATCCCACTCTTCCGGACAAAAAAAAGCGGCAGTTGCAATAATTCAACTGCCGCTAACTTTGGCAAATTCATCCTTGAATCAGGGGTTACAAAAGCTACCTCAAAGAACCATATGGACACAGGGTTGATTATGCGGATCAATCATCCAGTTCAACCTTATCGATAGTTCCATCAATATCCTCATCCTCCAGCTTGACGGTGCTACCAACGCTCAGCTCGGAGAAAAACTGCTCCATGCTCACTGATTCTTCATCAATCTCATATTCTGCTGAGGCATCAAGCGGAAATGTCACACCGAGCAGGGTCACAGAGCCAGCCGAAGCATAGGCTTCAAGTGGGGCTTCGATCTCCATATCCGAGCCTTCATCCTCTCTTTTGGCCTTCACAGCAGTCACTTCACCGGCCGACTGGATCGCTTCGATTTCGATGAAATCTCCAGACATCAGCTCACTCAGATTGAAGCTGTCATCACCATCCAGATCCGAATCCGAGTCATCCTTGTAGTAAGTGGCATTGTTAAACTGCACCATCAGAGATCTCCCACCACCCAGATCCAGCGTCACCGTGCCGTTTTTCTCATCGGTCGCCGTCACACTGCTGACGGCCGCCTCTATCTCTATCTCACCACCTTCTGATTCAACCTTTTCGGCGACCAGAAGCTCCCCCTGCATATGACCTTCCACCTCGAGTCGCATGCCCGCTGTTAAGCTGCCTTCGAGGCTTGAAGGCTTATAGACAGTGGTTGGGGAGACGACGAACTCAACACCATCCAGTGAGTAGACTTGGTCACCGCTGACTACCAGAATACCTTCCAGCGAGATATCGTCATCACGATCCTCGAGACGATCGCTGTCTTCCGCTTCAATGTGCACGGCTTCCAAGCTACCGCCTTGATCTCTCAACTCCACTTCCACAAACAGCCCGACCGGGTCTTCGGGAATCTCGAGTTCAACCTGATCGCTTAACGGATAGGGGCCTGCGATCACGCCATTCTGCAGTACCAGCGCAATGCCATCCTCATCATAGGAAGCCACAGTACCTTTGATCTCAAAATCATCCTCTCCATCCGACTGCAACTCAATGCGGGACGCGATAATCTGGCTACCATCGAAGTAACCACTCACTTCCAACTCCTGCCCTTCGGCCAGACCCTGGTAACTGGCGCCATCGTCAAATACCGTCTCATTGATGTCAGCCAGTACTGCCATTCCCAATATGGTAAAGGTTGTCAGCGTGTCTCCCGGAACCAGACTTCCGCTATCGATCGGTCCCTCCAGGTCGTCATCATATTCAATATGCTCCGCTATCCCTGTCGTACCATCGTCACTCACCTGCCCTTCGACCCGTACCACCATACCCAGGCCCAAAGCGCTGTCATCAAACTCCTGCTCGCCATCCACCTCATAGCTGGTCTGGCTGGTATCAAATTTAATCCCATTGACATAGACACTGCCAAAACCGTCGATTCTGCCGACAGTTGTTACAGATGAATCACTGCTACTACTACTGTCACCACCACCTCCTCCACCACAGGATCCGAGACCGGTGGCAATGGCAACCATCAAACAAGAAATTTTCTTATACCGTGTCATGGCCTTTCCTCCCGCTGGTTAGGGCCAGATGCGCTGAAGCAATCCTTAATCAAATCTTAAAAAATGGGAATTATTTCCCAATATTGAGAATTATAGCGTCCATTCTCATAACTGCAAGAAAAAAAACAGCGACGGGAATGAATGCAAAATATTGATTTAACTCAATAAAATAAATTACGGTGTTATTTTGGTAATTAAACGGATGACTCTGATATCGATTCAGATTGGTATACGAGCGTGATTTAAGCGGTATACAGACAGTTCGCCGAGTTTCAGGAATTCAATCCAGCCTTTGAACAAGGCGTGGTCCGCGAAGAGAGCCTGCTCTCATCGAAAATCACCAAAATGGGGATTATGGCTGGGCTTCAGAGGTGGTCATCGAACGGTTTGGCAAGCGGGCCGGAAACGGTGACTATGATTAGATCTC
>JAHRHW010000206.1 GCA_019100305.1 Candidatus Thiodiazotropha taylori
CAGACCTTCTTTCTGCACAGTGCGGTCACCCTGGAGATGGAGTGGGGGCTTGAGGAGGCCGCCTTCTACAGTAAAGAAAACCGTTTAGAGTTTAATTGGCAGACCGGCAGCCTAGGCGCCCCCTTCACTGAGCTGGTCAACTCGGTCAACCGGCTGGAGACGCCTCTAACCATGCTGCAATGTAATATCCGTTGCAGCCAGTATGTGGCCACCCCTCTGCTGTATAAGGGTGAGCACGCCGGAGTCATTCTGGTGGGACGATCCATCGCCGATCTGATCATCGAATTCAATGAACTGGCAAAGACCGATATCGCGGTCATCAGCCATATCGATCAGCCCTCCCAAGTAGACCACCACTCGCGTTTTTTAGGCGATTGGCAACGCTACATCAGCGCCTCGAGCAATCTGAAGAGGCTCCTGCCTCTGTTCCAGGATACGGCGGAAAAAGTTGAGTTGAAGACCCTGATCGATGAGGGACACACGGCCAGTTACAACGGCAAGGAGTACACCTTCAATCTGGTTCCGGCCAGCAGTGATGCCTCTGTGCTTTCAGCGGATTTCATTCTGGTGAGTAATATCACACCGGTGGTACAACAGATCCGTCAGGCAACCACCCAGTCGGTAGTGATCGGCATCCTCGGCTTCATCCTCTCAGAACTGATGTTGGCAGCGGTACTCTGGAATCCTATGAAACGCCTGCTGATGATCTCTGACAGCCTGCCTCTGCTGGCAAAAAGCGCCTTCGAGCAGGTACGCCAAACACTCAGTCTGAAACAGCATGACTGGTATCAGGATGAGATCGACATCGCCAGTGAATCCGCGATTGAATTGACCTATACACTGGAGAGTCTCAACGAAGAGATCGCCCACAATACCAACAGCCTGATCAAACGCAGTGAAGAGCTGGCGCGGGAGCGGGATTTCCTCAGTACCATCATGAACAGCGCACAGGTGATTATCCTCACACAGGATATGGATGGCGCCATTCTGACCATGAATACCGAGGGGTGTAAGTTTATCGGTATCAACGATTATCGCCGGGGTAGCGGCTACTTCAGCGATCTCTACATGAATGCCGAGGTCGCCAATGAGATGTTGCCGGTGATGAATGGATTGAGGCAGGGTATGATCCACGTCTACCAGCATGATGCATCAGCCTTCTCATCGGATGGACAGAACAAAACCATATCCTGGGTCCACTCCAACCTGATCGAAAACCCGGTTGCCGGCATACCAGTCGTGCTCTCAATCGGACTCGATATCACCGACCGGGAACTGGCGGAACAGCGCTTGGCCTGGCTGGCCAACCACGATCCACTCACCGAGCTCAACAACCGTCGTTACTTCCAGACGGAATTTGAAAAGATCATCACACTGGCAGAGCGCTACAACCACTCCAGCGCACTGCTATTTTTCGATCTGGATCAGTTCAAGTACATCAACGACTCCAGTGGACACCACACCGGTGACGCGATGTTGCAGATCGTGGCCCGCAAACTGCGTGAGATCACCCGCTCAACCGACCTCATTGCACGACTTGGTGGGGACGAGTTTGCGATTGTCATACCGGAAGCCGATATACCTGCCGCCACCCGTTATGCGGATAAAATCCTCAGCGAACTGAAAAAGATCACGATCCCACTGAAGGGACACAGCCACCGGGTCTCCGCCAGTATCGGAATCGTTGCCTACCCAAACCACGGTAGCAATGCCAACGATTTGCTCTCGAATGCGGATCTTGCCATGTATCAGGCCAAGGAGTCGGGCCGCGACCAGTGGCATCTCTTCTCCAGCAGTGAACAGGCACGGGAACAGATGAGTGCCCGGGCCACCTGGAAGGACAAGATCGAACGGGCGCTTTCCGAGGATGGCTTCATACTCTACTTCCAACCGATCCTGGAGATCAGCAGCGGTATCATCTCCCACTACGAAGTACTGATCAGAATGGTGGAGAAGGATGGTTCGATCGCCATGCCCGGCGAGTTCATCCCGGTTGCCGAGCGAACCGGACTCATCCACCAGATCAATCGCTATGTGTTACGGGCGTCCGTCGCCAAGCTGGCCAGCCTCAACAAACAGGATATCGATATCACCCTGTCGATCAACCTGTCGGGTCGGGTGATCGATGACCCTGAACTGCTGCCCCAACTGACCCAACTGGTCAACAGCAGCGGCATCGACCCGACCAGACTGGTATTCGAGTTGACCGAGACCGCCGCATTGGCCGATGTGAATGCCGCCGAGCGACTGATGAAAGAGCTGCAATCGATTGGCTGCCGCTTTGCGTTGGATGATTTCGGCGTCGGCTTCTCATCCTTCTACTATCTGCGTGAATTGCCGTTGGACATCGTCAAGATCGACGGCTCCTTCATCAGGCAGCTACCCACCAACTCAATGGATCAGGTCTTCGTCAAGGCACTGACAGAGATGGCCACCGCACTGGGCAAGGATACGGTCGCCGAATTTGTCGAAGATGAAGCAACCCTGATCCAGCTGAAAGAGATCGGTGTAATCTATGCGCAGGGATACTACATCGGCAGGCCTTCACCGGAAATTCCGGTCAAAACCCTGCCCACACATAAACGCCAGACAGAGTCACTGCAGAACTGAAGCTGCTTTTTTCAAGCGTAGATGGTGGCCCATGATCTTATTGGTTTTCAGTTCGAAAATGAACGCGAATAAACGCTAATGGTTTTACGGATGGGAATCCGTGTGGAGCACTTTTGCCAAGCCGCAAATGGATGCCCATTAACGGGAATAACCGCCAATAACGCAGCAGTATCTGATTCACTAATCAATTCATCCGTATAATTTGCGTTCGTTTGCGGAATTACAAAAAAGACGATTGGCCAGCAAACCAGGCCAGATGCCGTGTTTGGCAACTTACGAAACAGCTCCGGTAATAGTGAGAACCCCGCTCTGCAGGTATAATCAAACACCTGAACCCAACCGTGGGTCGATAGATTCACCCTAACCCAATAGATAACCAGACTGCATTGTGGCCAAAAGAGACATTGCCATCATCGAGGACGAGCAGGCGATCCGGGAGAACACGATCGACTTTCTGTCCCGCCAGGGATATAGCGTAAAGGGATTTGCCAGCCGCACTGAGGCGCTTTCCGCCTTTGCCGGCAGCCTGCCTGACCTGGTGATTCTGGACATCGGCCTGGCCGACGATGTGGATGGGGGATTTGAGCTCTGTCGGGAGCTGCGCAGTCGCTCCAGCACTCTGCCAATCATATTTCTAACGGCCCGGGACAGCGATTTCGATAGTGTTGCCGGACTGCGCCTTGGTGCTGACGACTACATCAGCAAGGAGACCAGTCTGCCCCACCTGGTGGCTCGGATCGCAGCCCTGTTTCGACGCATCGAGGCGATGCAGGAACCCCAAACACCGCAACAACCACTGCAACGCAGTGATCTGCGAATCGATGTGGACCGGTTGATGGCTGAGTGGCAGGGTACCCCGCTCCATCTGACGGTTACCGAATTCTGGATGCTGCACGCCCTGGTTCGCCATCCGGGCCATGTACGCAGCCGGGACAAGCTGATGGAGGAGGCCCATATCTACGTCGACAGCAGCAGTGTCTCCACCCACATCAAACGGATTCGACGAAAATTCCTCGACGTCGACCCTGAGTTTGCCCATATCGATACCGTCTACGGTGCGGGATACCGCTGGAAATCCTGAACAGTGCAGACGGCTCCCGGCTTCCTTCGCTCTCTACGCTTCAAGCTGCTGCTGGCCTCACTGACTCTGTTGCTGATTCCCTGGGCCGGTTACCAATATCTGCAGGGGATGGAGCAGACATTGAGAGAGGCGCA
The DNA here is from genome assembly GCA_019100305.1 of Candidatus Thiodiazotropha taylori. Classification (GTDB taxonomy): domain Bacteria; phylum Pseudomonadota; class Gammaproteobacteria; order Chromatiales; family Chromatiaceae; genus Thiodiazotropha. Next base: position 3,826 of record JAHRHW010000206.1, read on the forward strand.
ACAAAGGTTGCTGATGAACCGAGCTGAAATCATCGCCAATCTACTGGCTGTGCAATCGGTGAAATGGCTTTCGCAACAACCGGTCAATACAGAGATCACCCCCTCACTCTACGCCTTCCCGCTGAACAACCCCCCAGTGATCGATGGCTATGCGGATGAGTGGCTCAGTCTCAAGCCTCAGGCAGAGCGCTTCAACGCCGCTGGCTCACAGCAACGGAAACTCGGCTTGGATTGGCTGGCCGGTTTCCATGGCAACAACCTCTATCTGCTGCTGGAGGTCGAGGATCAGCAGCTGACCTACCCTCCCAATGAGCAGAACCTGGCTGCAGGCGACCATTTGATACTGGCATTTCCCGGTGACGGGGGTAACGCCAGACAACTGCGACTCGGAACACCTGCACCGGGCTGGGTACATGTTCAGGAGCAGGATAACACCCGGCCAATTGTAGGATTGTCCGGTGAGTGGCAGGAGACTGAAACGGGCTATCGTGTCGAGTTGCGTCTGCCCCGCGGCCTAACGGCGGGAAGAATCTCCGTAGCAGTGATCGACTATGATCGGGCGGCGCAAAGGCCCGCGGTAAAACTCAGCACCTCAGGCCTGCAGCACAACACCACGCTTGCCTATCTCACCCTACCCACTCCCGAGGTAGAAGGATTACTGGCTGGCCTGGACGACAACAGTCATCGTTATACACTGCTCAACCCTCAACGCCAGGTGATTGGCCGTCATGGATCAGTCCGCACGGCAAACCACAAGCTGGAGAGTCTGCCACAGCGTCTGATCTCCCTGATGCTTGCCGAGGAGCAAGCTGAACCTTTCAGCGAGCGTGAGAGACTCGGGCGCCTGGATGGACCGGAGATTCGGCAGGCACTCTCCGGCGAAGGTGCTGTCTATCGCTATCAGGCTGCGGGGACCAATCTGACGATGCTCTCCGGCGCTTATCCAATCAGAGTGGATGGGAAGATCATGGCTGCTTTGGTGGTCGAGCAGAGCAGCCAGGAGATCTTGATACTCCAGCAGAGTGCGATTGAAGATCTGCTACTGATCAGCCTGGGGTTATTCATTGTGACCGGAGGCAGCCTGCTTCTGCTGGCCACATCGATCACCCGCCGCATCACCCGCTTGAGTGGAAAATACCAGCAGGCCGTCAGTCCGGATGGCCGGTTACTCAAACCGATCACCACCGCTCGACAGAGAGATGAATTGGGCCAGCTCGATGCCAGCCTGAGTGCCGTATTGAAGCGGACCAAGGAGTACAGCCACTATCTTGAATCCATGGCCTCACGATTGGCTCACGAGTTTCGTACCCCACTGAGTGTGATTCGTTCCTCTCTGGAAAACCTGGAGGCAGAGATTGACTCGAATCCGCTCAGCGATGGACAAACCTCAGCGGCATTGGTCTATGCAAAGCGTGCCCAGGAGGGAACCCACAGACTGAACCAGATATTGACCCGCCTGCGGGAAGCCACACGACTGGAGCAATCCCTGCAACAGACCGAAGTGGTGGAGACCGACCTGACCATGCTGTTGAAAGGACTATCACAGGGATACGCAGACAGTCATCAAACGATCCGATTTGAAACCCAGCTGCCCGACCAAGCGGTTATCAGCCAGGTCTCAGCGGAGTTAATCAGTCAGGCACTGGATAAACTGATCAGCAACGCAGTGGATTTCCATCAACCTGAAACCCCGATACGGATTGAACTGCATCGTCATGCAGAAGATCGGGTACGCATCGATGTAGTCAATCGGGGTGCCCGGCTCGATGAGACGACACAACAAAATCTGTTCAAATCGATGCAGAGCCGTCGCGCTTCATCCAGCGACCAGCAACCCCATCTCGGCCTTGGGCTCTATCTGGTACGTTTGATTGCGGAGTTCCATCAAGGCAGGGTATGGGGGGAAAACCTTGTGGATGGGGTGAGCTTCAGCATTGAACTCCCCCTCAATCACAACACTGCAAATTGATTTATTAACCCGGCAACCAGATAGATTAAGTTCAGCCGCCGTGTGCCAGCCTGCAGCAAGGCCTCACTCACTTGAACCCTTTTTTGCTCTATAGAAGACCTTACCCGCCTGGTCGCTCAAGCAATTCAGTGTTTCATTCGCACTTTGAAACGACGTCCTTTGATCTTGTTTTCGGACAAAACACGAAGTGCAATTTTACGCACGCTGCGATCAACCGCCACATAGGCGAGTTGCTCGAAGATGTCGATCTTCCCAACCCTATTTCCAGCCACGGCACTGTTAGCCGTCAGCGCACCTAGAATGTCACCAGGACGGACTTTCTGTTTGCGGCCGCCATCGATACAGAGCGTGACATTTGGCGCAGTCATGCTGAAATCCTCAGGCAGTTCAAGGCCCGGTGGTTGTTGCAGACCTACTTTATCGTTCAGATAGGCTTCGATGGCATTCACTCGATTGACCTCTGATGGAATGAACAGACTGAGTGCCAGACCTTTGTTACCGGCTCGTCCTGTGCGGCCGATGCGGTGAACGTAAACCTCTGGATCCCTTGGCAGTTGATAATTGATGACCGCCCCGAGCTCTTTGATGTCGAGACCGCGAGCCGCCACGTCGGTGGCCACCAGTACCGGTACACTGCCATTGGCGAAACGCACCAGCACCAGATCACGATCCTTTTGCTCCAAATCCCCGTGCAGCGCGAGCGCCTGAATACCCCGTTGCTGTAACGCCTGAACGACTTCCTGTGTCTGTAATTTGGTATCACAAAACACAACACTGGAGAGTGGCTTGTACTGCGCCAGCAGGGCTGCCAGGGTTTGATTGCGTTTGCCTTTTGCTACCTCATAGAAGTGCTGGCTGATCTTCAGATCGCTATGATCTGAGTCGACGGTCACTTCAACTGGATCGCTTTGAAAAGCACTGCTCAACTCTCGTATGGTCTCCGGATAGGTGGCTGAGAAGAGCAGCGTTTGCCGCTGTGCTGGGGTAACTGAGAGGATCTCGTTCATATCGTCATGAAAGCCCATGTCGAGCATTCTGTCTGCCTCGTCGAGCACCACGACACACACAGTGTCGAGGGAGAGGGTAGCCTTCGCCAGATGCTTGAGGATACGTCCCGGTGTACCGACCACGATATGCGCTCCATGTTCCAGCGAACCTATCTGAGGTCCAATGGGTGAACCACCACAGAGCGTGATGATCTTGGTATTTGCGCTGGTACGGGCCAAGCGACGTAGCTCCTTGGCTACCTGGTCAGCCAGTTCCCGGGTTGGACATAGCACCAGTGCCTGTACCGAAAAGGATTGTTGCTTGAGATGGTTCAGCAGACCAAGTCCAAAGGCAACGGTTTTGCCGCTGCCGGTCTTGGCCCGGGCAATGAGATCCCTTCCTGCCAGCACATGGGGCAGACTCTCGGCCTGGATGGGTGTCATTTGAAAATAACCTAGGGATTCAAGATTATCCAACAAGGCCGGTGCGAGTTTTAGTGAGGAAAACCGGGTAGTCATGGAGTGCAATTCAGACTGAGAAAAAATGACCGATCTCTATCGGGAGTGTGAGCAATGATAGCAGTTTGTCACTGCGATTGGCGCAATCAGCTTTTTTAAGATATTGGTATCATTTAAACCGAGTCAAAGAATCGGCTTCCTGCTGGCTTGTCGCCTCGCGCAAAACGGGAGATCAATCATCCACTTAACCCGATCAAACTGAAGCAAGCTCGATCCAGATTACTGAATTGTCATGATATTGGAAGGCAAACAGGAATTGCGGGTATTGCGGATTTCCTCAACTCTGAAAAAGCTCCAAGCGTAAATTCAAAAAAGCCGGTATTGCTTGTTCGACTTGAACCCCGGTATCAGCCCTCTTCCAGTTCAATGGAGATACCCTTCTCCCTCAGCCACTCCTTGAAGCGGGCGATTTTCATATCCAGAGAACAGGTCGGAGGCAGTGTATCAAGATGGTGGCCAAACTCCTCTCTGAGTTTGATCTGTTCATCCCGGTCCA
>JAHRHW010000207.1 GCA_019100305.1 Candidatus Thiodiazotropha taylori
GTAATGATGTACTTGGCCGCTTTTTGATTTGAATATGATCTCATCCTTATCTCCATGTTTTATTGATTGTTTTCGGTTGATCCCTGAAATCAGCGCGACAGTGTGTGGTATCCATGAATAACCCGATTGAGTGGTTATTAGCTGCCATCCGGATGCACAGCCGCTGTTCGGGGCAACATGGTGAAGCTAGTTCAGAATTATTAAGAACTGCTTAATTACTTGACCTCAAATGACCCACTCGTAATTTGGTTATTCAGGGGCGCGCTTGGGCAGGGGGTGTCGTCAAAGCGAATAGTATGTATGGATCAGCTGTTTACCACACTGATGGTGTAGTGGTGGATTTGGGATTGGGCGGTTGCTTCGGTATAGGGTTTTGTTACAGTCGGGATTTTTCTCCCTAGCTCTCTTCCTCACCTATCGGTTCATGCTCAGAGGTGGCGACCATGCCGATCTGTTTGTCGAGATTGAGAAACAGGCAGAGTGGACTCTCATGCCTGAGGATCGAAATGATGTCCTTGAATCGACTGATCGGGAAATGAATAACCGGTTTATCGGATTGCAATCTGTTTTGAGGTATTTTTACAGCATCTTTGTGAAATATCAGTTCACCAACTCTGGTGTTGTTCTGGAAGCAGTAGACCACAGCCTCATATTTATGGCCGCTGTATTGCCAGATTTTATAGGAGTCAAAGTCCTTTCTTATTGTCGCCATGCTCTCTATTCGCCTCTATTATGAGTTTGTTTGAACCTGGTGGAGGTTAATCCACCTGAGCTGCAAATCGATAGAAGCTACGGTAACAGATCTGTTCTGGCAGGCAAGCGTCGTGCAGCGTGGTAGATTATCAGTAGTTTTCCACATTGACCCGTGTCTTCGATTCACTGATCACCCAGCTTACGGCTACGCCGATTGCCGCAAAGTGATCCTCGGTAAGCAGGGGACTCTCTTCAAAGGCGGCATTACTCAGAGTGTCATAACGGACAAACGCGCCAACCCAGGTGCGTTCAAAGCGTTTGGAGAGGGTGAACAGAAACTGGCTGCCACTGTAACCCCCGCTGGTTTGGTAGGCTGGGCGCTCATTGGTCGCATATTGAGGATCGACGCCATAGAAATAGTCGTGTTGATCCTCTGTGGCGTAGATTGGCCCGGCGACAAAGCCAAGATTCCAATCCGGTAGTGCAGGCAGGTCGGTGATATCCAGATTGAGTCTGGGCGAGAAGACCCAGCCGATGGACTCGGATGAACGCTCCACCGTAAAAGCGGCGCGGGCAGGCATACGCAGTCTAAGTGAACGTGTCCGGTTCTCGTTTCGCCACAGGGTGAGGTCGATCTGGGGGCCAAACTCAAAAGTGGTTTTAAGATCGGGCATTCCCTCGCGTGCATCGATATCGTCGCTGTTGGTTGGCGGTGAAGCGGAAAAACTCAGTGTCAGATCAACCAGCTCCGAATCAAACAGACTGCCCCGGATTCCATGGCGGTCTGCCTTGAGAAAGTCACCGTGATAGACGAAATAGGGGACCGGCAGCAGAAAGTTGTGTGACTTGTCGGATCCACGATAGGCGGGAAAGCTCATGGCCCCTATGCCAATTCCGGCCTCCCAGAGAGGTTTCTCCTCAGCCAGGCTCGATACCGGGCTGATGAGTAGAGTCACCAAGAGTATTCGTAAAACAGTGTTGTGTGCCATCAAAAACATTCCCAAAGAGACGAAGATCCTGTTGTAACTCAGTCTGTTGTACAGATGTCGTATTTTATAGAAAATTTAATGTCAATTCATAACAGTGTGGTTACACTGCTTGAAAACCGCGTCATTCTATCCTGTCGTGCTGTTTTGTGTAACTTACATGCATCATGCTTGTGTACGAATCGACCCAATAATGCAGCTAGGTGGCTGACCAATGGTGGCAGCTGACATCTTTTATACCTTTGCAAAAATCAAGCGGCTGCCTATAGTGCCTTTATTCATTTGAGTAAGATACGCTGTTACAGGGGGCGGTTTATCTCGGAGGAAAAGTGATCAAGCAAATCCTGTTTTCACTTCTGATGATCATCTCGATGCAGTCATTGGGCGAGACGCCATCACACTCCATTCCGATAGGGGATTGTGATTCACCGATTTCAAGGCATGATTATACCCATTGTGATTTCAGCGGCCGGGATCTCACGGGTGTCGATCTGCAGGGGAGTCGGTTGAGTGGTGTCAATTTTCAGAATGCCAGGTTGATCGACTGTAACCTATCCCGGGCAATACTGGTGAAAGCTGATTTAAAGTGGGCGATGCTCTCTGGTTGCGAGGCGAATGCCGCCGATTTTACCGATGCGGATCTGTTTCATACCAATTTTGATGAAAGCTCACTGAATCGAAGCAACTTTACCAATGCCTACCTTTTTGGAGCCAGTATCAATGAGGCCAGTGTCAGCGGCGCTAATTTTTCCAACGCCAACATGAAGGATATTTCGATGGAGGAGAGTCAGTTGGATGAAAGCGTTTTTGATCAAGCATTTATGATGCGGGCTGTACTCATTGGCAGCACGCTCAGGAGGACAAGTTTGCGTCAGGTGGTTTTGACTGGTGCGGCCTTGGAGCAGGCGGATTTTTCCCAGGCGGACTTGTCGGGATCGCTATTGAATGGCGTGGCCTTGACGGAGACCCTGTTCAGGGAGGCAAATCTTGAGGGTGCGCGTTTTGTCAATGCGCGGGTTCAGTCTGTCGATCTGACTGGGGCAAAAGGGGTGGCTAGAGACTTTCCTGGGATTTCTGATAAACCCTAACCAATTGGTTTTATTGGGAAACAAGTTCCAATAGCCATTTGCAAAGCAAACCGTGGAGTTTGATATCAATCAATTCTCTCGAGGAAGCCATAAGGTTTAATAGAGCTACAGTATCGAAAATTCAATCAATCCGTAGATGCTGGCGTTTTGTAGGACCCGGGTTGGGCCTGTCATGCACGGATGGTTTGGCTTCCGGACCCGCCGGGTCAAATCAATATCACCTGATATTGGTTTTTTCTTTGTTCTTGAGAGATTTTTGAAGGGTTTGAAGAGATGCTCATGATTCCACGAATCCTGATGCTGTTGTCGATTCTGTTCGGCATGAATGTAGCGGAAGCTGCAAGCGATGATCAATTGGCAGCCATTCGAGCACTCGGATCGCTGAATGGTGTTGCACTGCACTGTGGAAGACTTGATCAGACACAAAGAATCAAGCAGGCCTTGGTCAAAACCCTACCCAAGCAACGCCAATTGGGAGAGCTGTTTGATTATCAAACCAATAAATCCTTTATGGCGTTCATCAATGACGATCGGGTCTGTCCCTCAACCGAAAGCTTCAGGCAACAGGTTGATCTGGCGATAGGTGAACTGAAAACGGTGTATCAGAGACCATGATTAATTTCAGAAAACATGGCATGATCCCCCTGATTTTGTTGATGCTTTCAGCCTGGTTGTGGCCGCTGATGGGCAATGGGGCAGAAGCCGAGGATGCGTTTCGAGTCGTGGTCACGGTCAAGCCGCTGCACTCTATTCTGTCAGGGCTGATGTTAGGGGCTGGTGAGCCTGAACTATTGATCGACGATAGTAGCTTGCCCCATCAGTTCACACCATCATCTGAGCAGTGGCAAAGCATGCAGCAAGCTGATCTGTTGTTTTGGATCGGTCCGGAGTTGGAATCATCACTAGCAGAGTCCATAGGGCAGCTAGGCAACAATACAGAGGTTATCGAGTTGTTGTCTCATTCAGGCTTAAAGGTATTGCCATCCCGTCATCAGCAACAGCAGCGTGATCCCCACTTTTGGTTGGATAATCGTAATCTGATGATCATGCTTGACGACCTGACGCTTCTTCTGCAGCAAATTGATACCAAACGTACCCATCTGTATGAACGCAATCGGCAGACCGTGCTGGGCCGGCTGGCCCGTATCGACCGTGAATATGAGTATGGATATCGGGGGATGAAGGCGGGGCTGGGAATTCAGTATCATGACACCCTGCAATACTTTGAACAGGCCTATGCACTCAAAGTGCTGGATCACCTGAGTGGTTTGCCGACACAACAGGTGGACGCCAGAGGATTGTTGAGAGTACGTGAAAGGATCACTTCCGGTGAAGCGGTATGTCTGTTATCGGAGCGTGGATTTCCAACTCAGCATCTAGCTCTCTTGACTCAGGAGAGTGATGTCAATCATGGTGTATTGAACAGTTTCGGTATCGGTTTGTCACCTGGCCCTGATCTCTATTTTGAACTCATGGCGCATAATACGGATGAGATAAAGCGCTGTCTGAATGCAGATATGGTGCAGGCGAGAAAGGCCAGGAGCGCAGCTCAGGAGGATAAACTAGTTGCCGCCGAAGGTATCGGTAAAGGGACGTTTCTGTTAACTGACCATCTGGGCAGGCTGGTGAGCAATGAAACCATGCTGGGTAAGTTTTCGATGGTCTACTTTGGTTATACCTACTGCCCGGATATCTGTCCAACCTCCCTGCAGATCATGTTCCAGGCGCTGAATGAACTGGGTGATAAAGCAGACAGGTTTCAACCCTACTTCATCACGATTGATCCACAGCGGGATAGCGTTGCGGTAATGAAGAAGTATGTCGAGTATTACGATGAACGCCTGATTGGCGTAACCGGATCTGAAGCGATGATCGATCGGGTTGCCCTCCAGTTCAAAGCCAGATTTGAGCGGGTGGATGAGGCATCTGATGATCCTGATCTCTATCTCATGGATCATACCGCCAGTCTCTATCTGCTCGATCCGAGTGGGCAGTTCATAAACAAATTCGCTCATGGTATATCACCTCTTGATCTTGCTGCCAAACTGAACGAGCTGATTGAGTAAGTATACGGTTCTCAATTGAGTTGTTAATGCTCAATGCATCGCGCTCGTCCATTGTGGCTATTCTTATCTTCAATTCCTCTTGTCGGGATTACTCACAATTGAGTATATCCAAATACCTCTTAGTGGTTGTTGCTGCCTTGTTTGTAATAAAAATTAATTATAAAAGTCTCTAGATTACCTCGATATGTCGGCATTTGACCTATGAATTGTGCCATTTGACCTAAATCAATGAGGTTTAGTGGCCATTTGTTGAATATCTTTTTCTCTAGGCATATTTCAAATATGTCCTTCTCTTTATAATCATGGGGACGGGGAACGATGAACAATAGTTTGAAACGTATATCCGCATTGGGCATAGGTTTGGGGATCGGCTTGACAGTCGCAACCAATGCATGGTCCCAGTCGGCGCTTGAAGAAGTCATGAAAGCGCGTGGACTATCACAGCAGGATCTGCTTGCAGCAGCGAAAACCTACACGCCAACCGGAGGGCGCGATGAGTATCTGGCCTTCAGCTCCGGCGGACAGAGCGGACAGGTCATCGTGTACGGTATCCCATCAATGAGGATACTAAAATATATTGCTGTTTTCACACCTGAACCCTGGCAAGGCTATGGCTTTGACGATGAGTCAAAAGCGGTACTGGCTCAAGGCAGAATACAGGGTAAGGATATCAATTACGGCGATACCCACCATCCGGCTTTCTCTGAGACCAATGGGGAATACAACGGCCGTTATCTGTTTATCAATGATAAAGCCAATCCTCGTATGGCGGTTATCGACCTGCACGATTTTGAAACCAAACAGATCGTGGTTAATCCATTCATGAAGTCGGAACATGGCGGTGCATTTGTAACACCGAATACCGAATATGTGATGGAAGCCTCCCAGTATGCAGCGCCGTTTGAAGATGGATTTGTGCCTCTTGAGGAGTTTAACGATAAATACCGTGGTGCGGTAACCTACTGGAAGTTTGACGATAAAAAGGGTCGCCTGGATCCTTCTCAGTCGTTCACCTTTGAGCTGCCTCCCTATAGTCAGGATCTCTCCGATGCCGGTAAGGGGCCTTCCATGGGCTGGGGTTTTACCAACTCTTTCTGTTCTGAACGATATGTCGGTGGTATCGAGCGTGGACGTCCTCCGTTCGAAGCGGGCTGTTCACAAAAGGATACCGATTTTCTGCATGTGACCAACTGGAAAAAAGCTGCCGAACTGGTTGCAGCCGGTAAGGTTAAAAAGTCCAAGGGTGCTTATATGATTCCCATGGAGCAGGCGGTGAAAGAGGGTCTGCTCTATCTGATTCCGGAGCCAAAAAGCCCGCATGGTGTTGACGTCAGCCCGGATGGTTCTCATATCATCGTCTCCGGTAAGCTGGACAGTCACGCCTGGGTCTACAGCTGGGAGAAGATTCAAAAAGCGATCAATACCAAGAAGTTTGAAGGTAAGGATCCGTATGGCATTCCGATCATTGCAATGAAAGATGCTTTGCATACACAGGTACAGGTAGGTCTCGGTCCATTACATACCCAATATGATGCCAAGAAGTGTGTGGTCTATACCTCGATCTATGTTGATTCGATGGTGACCAAGTGGGATTACTGTGAAGGCAAAGTGTTGGATCAACTGCACGTTCACTATAACATTGGTCATCTGGTCTCGATGGAAGGTGATTCGGTATCGCCGGATGGTAAATATCTAGTCTCGCTGAACAAGCTTGCCATTGATCGCTTCAATCCGGTTGGACCATTACACCCGCAGAATCACCAGTTGATCGATATCAGTGGTGACAAGATGCAGTTGCTCTACGATATGCCATTACCTTTGGGTGAACCACACTATGTGGTGGCCATAAAAGCGGACAAGCTGAAGCCGGTGGTACGCTATAAATCTGGCTGGGACAGTCGAACTGACAAGAAGTCACCCTACAAGACGCGAGCCGGGCGTGAGAAGGTTGTACGTGGTGATGATGGTGTCGTGCATGTCTACGGAACAGTGATCCGTTCACATATCACACCGGAAATCATCGAAGTGGAAGAGGGTGATACGGTATCCATTCATCTTACCAATCTGGAGCGTGCCGAGGATGAGACCCATGGTTTTGCACTCTACGGACAGAATGTGAATCTTTCGATCGAACCGGGTAAGACCGTCTCGGCAACCTTCAAAGCGGACAAGGCTGGTGTCTATCCCTACTACTGCACTGAGTTCTGCTCCGCCTTGCATCTGGAAATGCAGGGATACCTGTTAGTCAAACCGAAAGGGTATGTGGCGAAAACCACCCAGATTCAGGAAGGTACCAAGTATACCCAGGCTGACTATGCGAAGCAGGTCAAGACCAACATTGATACCCAGGCGGTTATCGATTCTGTGGTCGGGTTCATCACCAGTCACAACTACAAGGATTTCCCGGAAGTCGTTGCTTTGGTAGAAGATGCTACCGACCAGCTCGGCTTTGCCGAAGAGGCCAAGAAAAAATCTGAAGGCTTTGCCGCAAAAGGTGACTATCAGAACGCCACTCTTTGGGCAGGTCAGTGGTGGCAGTATCAGGTCAAAACGGCAGATCTTGGGTTGCGTGCCAAGACTTTTCTGGAAGAGCATGGAGCTAAAAAGGTCAAATAGTCAGCTCGGTTTTGAGCACTAAAGATGAAAGGGGTCTTAGGGCCCCTTTCTGCGTTTATTTGAATAATACGCACATGTTTGACAAGGTTTATTTAACTTTAACTCAACTGAAGTAGCTTGCGGCATGTGCTCTGTTTCAGTTCCCTCATCGGAACTTAACCACTCGTTGTATATGAGGAACTCAGTATGTTGAAAAGTGTAAACCTCTCATTAATCGGTATGACTCTGTTGGTTGTCTCCGTGCTCCCCATGAGTGCACAAGCCGCTGATGGCGCGGAACTCTACAAAACCAAAACTTGCTGGTCATGCCATGGTA